>NZ_JBCGFQ010000027.1:0-77986 GCF_040984075.1 Pseudomonas sp. I2 | reverse complement strand
CCAAGCTCGGCATGCAGCGCGCGTTCGATCAGGGCCTTCTTAAACGCCGCAGAGGCATCCTCGATAGCTTCTGCGGTCATCAGGCCCTCACCGAACTGCTCCAGCAGCTCTTTGGGGATTTTGGGCAGGTCACGCAAGGGTTTCTTTTTGGTTGGCATACATGCACCTCTTACTCATGTTATGCCCGAACACAAAATTTCTGACACCCTCGCGTCGCTTGGGCGGGACGGACAAGCTGTTTCAAGTTATTGCAAAAATGGCACTGTACCTGGGCGCGACGGTCTTATTCGATGTCGATGAACGCTTATCCGTCGACGCTCGCCAGCGCCGCTGGGTCGGGCACTCCAGCGGTCCAGGAGGCCGCCATGTACCGTCGAATGCTGCTGATCGCCCTGCTGGGCCTGTTGACCACCGCCTGCGCACCCTACCATGGGGGCGGGGGGTATTACCGCACGGACTACTACACCAGCGATCGCTATGCTTATCCGGGCCATTACCGCTACGACCGCTATTACGTCGCGCCGCAACCGCGCTACTACTACCAGCCCGCGCCACGTTACTACCGGCCGGCGCCCGCACCGCACTACAAGCCCTATCCACCGCCTGTCGTGAAGCAATGGCACGGTAACCCGCGTCATGACTACGGCAACCGCCATCGCTACGATTACGGCCGGGATCGGGACCGGCATGATTACCGCAACGACAACCGGCGCTACCAGAACGAGCGCTGGCACTCCAATGGCCGGGGCGAAGACAAGCGCCGACCTGATGGCCGGCAGGGGGACCGTAACTGGCGGCGTTGAGGCCAATGCCCGGCAGTCAGGTAGCGGCCTACCTGGATGTCAAAAACCACGGAATTCCCCACAGGCCATGGCGTGCCGCCATGGCCTGGAGGAAACTTGCTCACCCTAGGTCGGCCAACGGATGCCGCCCCTCCCACACCTTGGCGAAATGCGCCTCGACCACCGCGGCCGGGACCTGGGCGATGTCCGGCCAGTGCCAGCGCGGCTGGTTGTCCTTGTCCAGCAGGCGCGCACGCACGCCTTCGCTGAACTCTGGATGACGGCAGCAGTTCAGGCTCATGGTGTATTCCATCTGGAACACCTGGGCCAGGGACAGGTAGCGCGCCCGGCGGATCTGCTCCCATACCAGGTGCGCCGTCAGCGGGCAGCCCTCGTGCAGCCGCTGCCCGGCCTCGGCCAGCAGCGGGTCGGCATGCTGGCTCAAGCCGCACAGGGCGCGCCAGGCCGCTACCGGGTCGGCCACATCGAGCAAGGCATCGATCTGCTCCCGGCGCGGGAGCCACTGGGCCTCGGGCAATTCGGCGCAGGCCCGATGCTGCTCGGCCTTGAGCAGGCTGTTCAGTTGCAGGACGGTTTGCTCCTGCCAGTTCAGTTGCAGCAGTTCCTCGATCAACGCCTCCTGCTGGTATTCGCCGAGCAAGCGGTCGGCCAGGCCCAGGTCGAGGGCATCACGGGCATTGATCGGCGCGCCGGTCAGGCCGAGGAACAGGCCGAGCTTGCCCGGCAGGCGGGCGAGGAACCAACTGGCGCCGACATCCGGGTACAGGCCGATGCTGATCTCCGGCATGGCCAGCCGGCTGCTGGGGGTGACGATACGCACGCCGGCCCCCTGCAACAGGCCCATGCCGCCGCCCAGCACGTGGCCATGCCCCCAGCACAGCAGGGGCTTGGGGTAGGTGTGCAGGCGGTAGTCGAGCCGGTATTCGGCGGCGAAGAAGGTCGCGGCCAGCGCAGGCACGCTGCCAGGATGGTCACGGCAGGCATTGACCAGCGCCCGCACATCGCCGCCGGCGCAGAACGCCCTGGGGCCATTGCCGCGCACCAGTACGCAGACGATGCCAGGGTCGCTGGCCCAGGCCCGCAGGTGCTCGTCGAGGACCTCGATCATCGGCAGGCTCAGGGCATTGAGCGTCTTGGGCGCGTCCAGTGTGGCGATGCCGATGCGCGCACCTTCGGCACCGGTGAGTACTTCGCAATGAATGGACATGGGCTACCTCACGCAAGTCATCGCACAAGTATGGTTCGCCAGTGGGATCGTGCCCGTCGTCGGTCGGATCGATTGACAAGGCCGGACGGCTTACCTAGTGTCGCGCCATTGTTTACGGATGGCCCCATGACTGACGACGATCGCATCAAACTCGAACCCAGCTGGAAAGCCGCGCTGCGCGCCGAGTTCGACCAGCCTTACATGAAGCAGCTGCGTGAGTTCCTGCGCCAGGAATACGCTGCCGGCAAGGAGATCTACCCGCCGGGGCCGCTGATCTTCAATGCCCTGAACTCTACGCCACTGGACAAGGTGAAGGTGGTCATCCTCGGCCAGGACCCCTACCACGGCCCAGGCCAGGCCCATGGCCTGTGCTTCTCGGTGCAGCCGGGCGTGCCCACGCCGCCGTCGCTGGTGAACATCTACAAGGAACTGCAGCGCGACCTCAACCTGCCCATCCCCAACCATGGCTATCTGCAGAGCTGGGCCGACCAGGGCGTGTTGTTGCTCAACACCACCATGACCGTGCAGCGCGGCAATGCCGCCTCGCACGCCAACGCCGGCTGGCAGCCGTTCACCGACCGCATCATCCAGGTGGTCAGCGAGCAGTGCGAGAACGTGGTGTTCCTGCTGTGGGGGTCCCATGCCCAGAGCAAGCAGAAGCTGATCGATGGCACCAAGCACCTGGTGCTCAAGTCGGTGCATCCGTCGCCGCTGTCGGCCTATCGCGGGTTCTTCGGTTGCGGGCATTTCAGCCGGGCCAACAGTTTCCTCGAACAGCGCGGGCTGGCGCCGATCGACTGGGCGTTGCCGCCGCTCTGATCCTGGATCCAGGGGGCTTTGTCAGTTGGGGCACGAAGCGCCCCAAATGGCATTGGGCAAGCCCGCCGGCCTGGCGAATCAGCCGTCGTTCCAGCGCCGGAACAACGGCTCGGCGAGAAACAGCACGAACAACAAGCGCATCACCTGCAGCGCCGTCACCAGTGGCACCGACAACTGCAAGGTCTCCGCCGTCAGGCTCATCTCGGCAATGCCGCCGGGCATCATGCCCAGGGTCAGCGAGCGCAGGTCCAGGTGGGTCAGCAGGCTCAAGGCCCAGGCCGCCGCAGCGGCGATGAGCATGCTCAGCGCCGTGGCCAGCAGGGTGCGGCCGAGGAAGGACGGTGCGCGGCGGAAGAAGGCACGGTTGAAGTGGCAGGCCAGGCCGCTGCCGATCAGCCATTGGCCGACCTGGCTGGCGCCCGGCGGCAGGGCGATCTGCAGGTTGCCCGCCAGGCTCGCGCAGGCGGCCACCAGCAGTGGGCCGAACAGCCAGGGGTTGGGCTGGCGCAGGCGTTGCCAGCCCAGTGCGGCCAGTACCCCGAGCGGCGCGATCAGTGCCAGCCACCCCCAACTGACGCTGGCAGAATGGTTCAGCGGCATGCCATCGCCGAGCAAGAACTTGAACAGCGCCGGCACGCACAACACTACCGCCAGCACCCGCAGGCTCTGGGCCGCGGCCACCTGGCTGAGCACCGCGCCGTTGCGCGCGCCAAGGTTGACCATCTCTCCCGAGCCGCCCGGCATGCTGGCGAAGAACGCCGTGGCGCGGTCTTCGCCGGTGCGTCGCAGCAGCCATACGCCGATCACCGCCGACAGGGTGGTGAACAGCGCACCGAAGAAGATCAGGGCGAAGTGCCCGGCCACCTGCTCGATCACCGCTGGGGTGAAGTGCAGGCCAATGCCGATGCCGATGATCCACTGGCCGCATTTGCGGCCATTGGGGATTTCCGTCAACTGCCAGGGCGTCAGACAGCGCACCAGGATGATCGCCAGCAGCGAGCCGACCATCCACGGCAAGGGCCAGCCGACCTTGCTGGCGAGAAACCCGCCAGCAAGGCCGACCAGCCCGGTGGCCCAGAACAGCGGCAACGACCGGTCAGGCATCGGCCATGGCCCGGCGTTGCAGGCTGCGCTTGCGCCAGATGCGCAGCAGCGGCAGGGTCAGCATGAAGACGGTCAGTACCCATACCACCAGGCTGATCGGGCTCGACCAGAGGATGCCCAGCTCGCCGTTGGAGATCGACAGGGCACGGCGCAGGTTCTGCTCCATCAGGCCGCCGAGGATGAAGCCGAGCAGGATCGGCGACAGCGGGAAGTCCAGCTTGCGCAAGATGTAGCCCATGATGCCGATGCCGACCATCAGGAACAGGTCGAAGGTGGTGGCATGCACGGCATATACGCCGATCGCGGTGATGATCGCGATCACTGGCACCAGCGCCCAGTTCGGTACCGCGAGGATGCGGGTGAAGATGCGGATCATCGGGATGTTCAGGATCACCAGCATGATGTTGGCGATGAACAGCGAGGCGATCAGGCCCCAGACGATGTCTGGCTGCTGTTCGAACAGCAGCGGGCCCGGGGTGATGTTGTACAGGGTCAGCGCGCCGATCATCACCGCGGTGGTGCCCGAGCCCGGTACGCCGAGGGTCAGCATCGGCACCAGGGCGCCGCAGCAGGAGGCTCCGATGGCGGTTTCCGGGGCGGCCAGGCCGCGCGCATCGCCCTTGCCGAACTTGCCCTTGGCACCGGCGATGCGCTTCTCGGTCATGTAGGCCACGGCACTGGCCAGGGTCGCACCGGCGCCAGGCAGCACACCCATGATGAAGCCCAGCAGGCCGCAGCGGATGTTGACGACGAACACCGAGGCCGCTTCCTTGAGGTTGAACAGCATGCGCCCGGTGGCCTTGACCGCCGCGTGGCCATGGTGGGTCTTTTCCAGCAGCAGGAGGATCTCGCTGATCGAGAACAGGCCCAGTACCAGCACGACGAACTGGATACCGTCGGCCAGGTGCACGCTGTCGCCGGTGAAGCGGTACACGCCGCTGTTGGCATCAATGCCGACGCTGGAGAGGAACAGGCCGATCAGCGCGGCGATGAAGGTCTTGAGTGGCTTGTCGCCGGCCATGCCGCCAAGACAGACGATGGCGAACACCATCAGCACGAAGTATTCCGCCGGGCCGAAGGCGATCGCCCATTTGGCCAGCAGCGGGGCGAACAGCACCATGCCGCAGGTGGCGATGAAGGCGCCGATGAACGAACTCCAGGCCGACAGCGACAGGGCCACGCCAGCCAGGCCCTGGCGGGCCATGGGGTAGCCGTCGAGGGTGGTCATCACGGTGGAGGCTTCACCGGGGATGTTCAGCAGGATCGAGCTGATCCGCCCGCCATACTCGCAGCCCAGGTACACCGCGGCCAGCAGGATCAGCGCCGACTCTGGGGGCAGGCCCAGGGCGAAGGCGATGGGGATCAGCAGGGCGACGCCGTTGATCGGGCCCAGGCCCGGCAGCAGGCCGACCACGGTGCCGATCAGGGTGCCGATCAGGGCGGTGATCAGGTTGTACGGGCTCAGGGCGACGCCGAAGCCCTGGCCCAGGTAGCTCAAGGTATCCATGTGTCAGTTCTCCAGTACGTCCAGCAGGCCAAGGGGCAGGGGCACGTCCATCACGTGGTCGAACAGCCAGTAGAGCAGTGCGCTCATGGCCGCGACCACGATGACGCTGGACAACCAGCGCCCGCCGTACAGCCGGGCCATCGGCACGCCGACGAGGATGGCGCTGAGGATGAAACCCAGGGACTCGAAGGTGCTGGCGAAGACGATCAACAGGCCGACACAGGTCGTGATCTTGATCAGGGTGGGGCGGTCTAGCTCCGGCTCGTCGTCCTTGCGCACGATGGGCGTAGGACGAAAGGCAAGGTAGAGCAGCGCCACGCCCATCAGGCCGAGCATCAGCAGCGGGTAGGCGCGGGGGCCCACCGGTTCGTAGGAAAACGCGGCCTGGTAAGGCCAGGCCATCACGGCCAGGGCGGCGCACACCGCCAGCAGGGCCAGGGCGAAGATGCGTTGCAGGATCATCGAAGAATCCTCGGTAGTCTCGACTGTGGGCGCGGCCTGGTGTCGCGAAAGGCCGCCCCCGCATGGCTCTAGTGTCCTGTCTTGGAAATACGTTCTCTTTTGGCGAGTGGCTTGGGTGTTCGGCCAAGGCGCCGCGACGAGTCATAGCAGGGCTATGGCGAGGAGTGGCAACGCCGGCCGGGCGCCCAAGACGCCGCCAAAAGCGAACAGCTTATTTCCGAGACAGGACACTAACTGTTACTGGATCAGCCCGAATTCCCGGGCCAGCGCCTTGTAGTCGGCAACCTGTTTCTTCACGTAGCCGTCGAGTTCTTCGCCGGTCATGGCGAACGGGAACATCTCGCGCTGGTCGCGCAGCTTGGCGAAGTCCTCCGAGGCCAGCAGCTTGTCGAACGAGGCTTTCCACCAGGCGTAGTCCTCGTCGCTGACCTTCGGCCCCAGGTAGAAGCCGCGCACCACCGGCCAGACGATGTCGTAGCCCTGCTCCTTGGCGGTGGGGATGTCCTTCATCTCAGGCTCGTCCAGGCGGTTTTCGGAGAACACCGCCAGGATGCGCATGTCGCCGCTCTGGATGTGCGGCATGGAGTCGGAGATGTCGGTGGAGCCGACCTGGATGTGCCCGCCGAGCAGCGCGGTGGCGATCTCGCCGCCGCCTTCCAGGGCTACGTAGCGCAGGTCACGCGGGTCGATGCCGGCGGCCTTGGCGATCAGTGCGGTCTGCATCCAGTCCTGGCTGCCGACGGTGCCGCCGGAGCCGATCACCACCTTGCCCGGGTCCTTCTTCAGCGCTGCGACCAGGTCGTCGAGGTTCTTGTAGGGTGAGTCCTTCTTCACCGCGATGGCGCCGTAGCTGGTGCCGACCGCCGCCAGCCACTTCACGGCGTTCTCGTCGAAGCGGCCGAACTTGCCCTGGGCCAGGTTGAGCAGCGAGCCGCTGGACCAGGCCACCAGGGTCCCGCCATCGGCCGGACGCTGCGCGACAACGGCGTTGTAGGCCACCGCGCCGACGCCGCCGGGCATGTAGGTCACGCGCATGGGCTTGCTGAGGATCTTCTCGTTGACCAGGGCGCTCTGCACCAGCTTGCAGGTCAGGTCGAAGCCGCCGCCGGGCGAGGCGGGGGCGATGCATTCTGGGCGTTTCGGCTCGGCGGCCAGGGCGTTGCCGGCCAGCAGCAGGCAGCCGGTGGCGAGGACGAGGCGGCGCAGTGAAAAGGTCATCGTCTATCTCCGTGAGGCAGTGTTGTTGTAGGGATTACCACAGGGCCACGCTGTAGCTCACCAGCAGCCGCACTTCGTCGGCGTCGCGGGCAAAATTCGAGCGGAAGGTGGCATTACGCAGGCGCACGGCGACGTCCTTCAACGGGCCGCTTTGTACCACGTACTTGAACTCGGTGTTGCGCTCCCACTCCTTGCCCTCGCTGCCGTCGGCACGGCTGACGTTGTCGCCGCTGATGTAGCGGGTCATGAAGGTCAGGCCGGGGATACCGAGGGCGGCGAAGTTGTAGTCGTAGCGCAGCTGCCAGGAGCGCTCGTCGGCGCCGGCGAAGTCGTTGATCTGGACGAAGTTGACCAGGTACGGGTCGGCGCCATCGACGTAGGGGAAGGCGCTGTCGCCGGACAGGTGCTGGTAGGCGGCGCTGAGCTTGTGCCCGTCCAGGGCATAGCTGAGCATGCCATTGACGGTGGTGTTGTCGATGCTGCCGGCCTTGGCCTGCCCCTGGTCGTCGCTGACCGCCAGGCGCAGGTCGGCGCCGAAGGTGCCCGGGCCCCAGGGCTGGGTGGCGACCATGCCGAGGAAGTGCTGGCGGTAGATATCGTCGAGCTGGGCGAAGTGGTAGCTGCCGGTGATGCGGTCGGTGAACTGGTAGTCCAGGCCGGCGAGGTCGTAGTGGTCGGCGGAGAAGGTACCGCCGAAGCGGCCGTTCTTGTTGTTGAGGGCGATGTCTTCCCAGTTGGTGTCGTTGCGGTCCTTGGCCTTTTCCAGGCGGCCGCCGGTGAAGGTCAGGTCCTTGATCTCCTGCGAGGTGACCAGGCCGCCTTCGAAGGTCTGCGGCAGGATGCGGCCATCGTTGGGCTGCAGGGTCGGCAGTTCCGGGATCAGCGTGCCGATCTTCAGCTCGGTCTTGGAAACCTTGACCTTGCCGGTCAGGCCGAGCTTGGAGTATTCGTCGGCCGCCTTGCCATCGTCATGGGTCGGCAGCAGGCCGCTGTCGGTGCGGTCGGGGCTGGAATCGAGCTTGATGCCGAGCATGCCCAGCGCATCCAGGCCGAACCCCACGGTGCCTTCGGTATAGCCGGACTCGAAGTTGAGCATGAACCCCTGGGCCCACTCGTCGCGCTTGGATTGCTGCGCGCTGGTGCCGTCGCGGAAGTCGCGGTTGAAATACATGTTGCGGGTTTCGAAGGTGGCCGTGCTGTCTTCGAAGAAGGCGGCCTGGCTCATCGGGGCGACACCGGCGAGCGCGAGGGCGCTGGCGAGGGTGCAGGGACGTGCGGACAGGGAACGGATAGGCGCGAACGCCCGGGGCTGCGTGGACAGCATCGTCGGAAACTCCGTTTATTGTTCTTATTTCGGTGCACCTTGCTGGTGCTTTCTTGCGGCGCATGGGGCGACCGTGGTGCGATGCTAGGGAATGAACCTTTCGCTAACCTTTCAGCGTGAAAGGTTTGCCACAAGGGCTTCACAGGCCCCTCGACAGCGGTACACTCCGCGCCAACGCCCCACCCGAGCCGGGAGAATCCGATGCGTGTGTTGCTGGTCGAAGACCACCTGCCACTGGCCGAAAGCGTGGCCCAGGCCCTCAAGAGCCAGGGCCTGACCGTGGATGTGCTGCACGATGGCGTGGCCGCCGACCTGGCCCTGGCCAGCGAGGACTATGCCGTGGCCGTGCTCGATGTCGGCCTGCCGCGCATGGACGGGTTCGAGGTGCTGGCGCGCCTGCGTGGGCGGGGCAAGACCTTGCCGGTGCTGATGCTGACTGCGCGCAGCGACGTCAAGGACCGGGTCCATGGCCTGAACCTGGGCGCCGACGACTACCTGGCCAAGCCCTTCGAGCTGACCGAGCTGGAGGCGCGGGTCAAGGCCCTGCTGCGTCGCAGCGTGCTCGGTGGCGAGCGCCAGCAACGCTGCGGCCCGCTGGTCTACGACCTGGACACCCGGCGCTTCACCCTGCAGGACGAGGCCCTGACCCTGACCCAGCGCGAGCAGAGCGTGCTCGAGGCGCTGATCGCCCGCCCTGGGCGGGTGATGAGCAAGGAGCAACTGGCCGCCCAGGTGTTCGGCCTGGACGAGGAGGCCAGCCCCGATGCCATCGAGATCTACATCCACCGCCTGCGCAAGAAACTCGACGGCCACCCGGTGGCCATCGTTACCTTCAGGGGGCTCGGCTACCTGCTCGAGCACCGCGATGCGTGACGACGGCAGCCTGCGCTGGCGCCTGCTGGGCAACCTGGCCCTGCTGCTGGTGGTGTTGATGCTGGCCAGTGGCTTGAGTGCCTACTGGAACGGCCGCGAGGCCGCCGACACCGCCTACGACCGCACCTTGCTGGCGTCGGCGCGGACCATCGCCGCCGGCCTGTCGCAGCGCGACGGTACCCTCAGCGCCGACGTGCCCTACGTGGCCCTGGATACCTTCGCCTACGACAGCGCCGGGCGCATCTACTACCAGGTGCTGGATATCCACCAGCGGCTGATCTCCGGCTACGAGAACCTGCCAGCGCCCCCGCCGGGCACGCCACGTACCGACGACTACCCGGCCCTGGCACGCTTCTACGATGCCACCTACCTGGGCCAGGACGTGCGGGTGGTCAGCCTGCTCAAGGCGGTCAGCGAGCCGAACATGAATGGCATGGCCGAGATCCGCGTGGCCGAGACGGAGGAAGCACGGGTGCGCATGGCCCGTGGCCTGATGGCCGATACCTTGCTGCGCCTGGGCATGCTGGCCCTGGCCGCGCTGGTGGTGGTGTGGTTCGCCGTCAGCGCCGCGCTGCGTCCGCTGGAGCGGCTGCGCACGGCGGTGGAAGAGCGCCAGCCCGACGACCTGCGCGCCCTGCCGGTGGTGCAGGTGCAGCGCGAACTCGGCCCCCTGGTGCGGGCCTTGAACCACTTCACCGAACGCTTGCGTGGCCAGTTCGAGCGCCAGGCCCAGTTCATCGCCGATGCCGCCCATGAGCTGCGCACCCCCCTGGCGGCGCTCAAGGCACGGGTCGAGCTGGGCTTGCGCTCGCACGAGCCGGAGCAATGGCGGCAGACCCTGGAGGCTGCTGCCCAGGGCACCGATCGGCTGACCCATCTGGCCAACCAGCTGCTGTCGCTGGCGCGGGTGGAAAACGGTGCGCGGGCGATCGCCGAAGGCGGTGCGCAGCGCCTGGACCTCAGCCAGCTGGCCCGTGAACTGGGCCTGGCCATGGCGCCGCTGGCCCATGCCCGGGGCGTGGCCCTGGCCCTGGAGGCGCAGGCGCCGGTGTGGCTCAAGGGCGAGCCGACCTTGCTCAACGAACTGCTCAGCAACCTGGTGGACAATGCCCTGGCCCATACGCCGGTCGGCGGCAACGTGATCCTGCGGGTACTGGCGCCGGCCATCCTCGAAGTGGAGGACGACGGGCCGGGGATTCCCGAGGAGGAGCGCGAGCGGGTGTTCGAGCGTTTCTACCGGCGTAGCGCCCAGGGCACCGGGCTGGGGTTGGCGATCGTCGGCGAGATCTGCCGGGCGCACCTGGCGCAGATCAGCCTGCACGATGGCGAGCAGGGTGGGTTGCGGGTGCGGGTCAGTTTCATCGCCGATTGAGCGCTGGGGGCCGTGCCCCAGATCGGCGCGTTACCCTCAGCGCAACATGCTGCGCGCGTCGAGCAGGTCCATGACATCCAGTTCGGTACCCTGGGGCAGGCCGAGGTGGTGGTAGGCGGGCAGGGCGGCCAGCGGGCGGCTGCGGGTCCGCTGGCTGATGCAGCGGGCGACCTGCACGATGTCGATGTAGTCGATCTTGTCGGTACGCCGGTCCAGGTCCTGGACCTGACTGGGCAGGTTGGCCAACTGCTCGGGAAACTCCCAGGCACTGAGGATCTTGTCACCCAGCACCGGATGGATCTGCTCGATCACGTAGTGCAGGCACACTGGATCGGAGAGCAGCTCGTTGTGTTCCTCGGCATAGATCAGCACCGGCAATGCGCCGATCTGGTGGACCAGGCCACCGAGGGTTGCCTGGTCGGGCTTGAGCTGGGTATGGCGGCGGCACAGTTCATAGCTGATGCCTGCAACTTCCAGGCTGTTGGCCCAGATATCCCGTAGTTTTTGTTCCACAGCCGGTGAGCGGGCATGGAAGATCTGCTCGATCACCAGGCCGATCGCCAGGTTGCAGCTGTAGTTGATACCCAGGCGGGTGATGGCGGTGTGCAGGTCGGTGACCTCCACCGTGGCCCGCAGCAGGGGGCTGTTGACCACCTTGATCAGGCGTGCCGACAGCGCGGCGTCGCGGCCGATCACCCTGCTCAGGGCGGCGACGCTGATCTCGCTGTTCTCGGCGGCCTCGCGGATGCTCAGGGCAACCTCCGGCAAGGTCGGCAACACCAGGTCGTCGTTGTCGATGGCAGCGAGCAATTGCGCTTGGACCATCTCGGCCAGCTTGTTCATGGGTTTCTCTACCGCAGTGGTGGTGCGGCCCCGCCGGTACGGCGGGGCAGGCTGGTCAGCGCTGGATTTCCCGGTCGCGGTCCAGTTCGTAGGGCAGGCTCAGCAGCTCCAGGCGCGGGCCTTCGAGGCTGCCCAGGTGCAGGTTGTCATCCTCCACCGCTTCGGCGCTGAGCACCGCGAGCAATTCGCAGCCCTGGCCACTGCTGGCCGCGATGACCACTTCGCCGACCGACGAGCCGTGGGTCGGCGAGAAGATCGCGGTGCCAGGGGCCGGTACCTCGGCCTGGTCCAGGGCCAGGCGATACTGGCGGCGCTTGAGCTTGCCCAGGTACTGCATGCGCGCGACGATTTCCTGGCCGGTGTAGCAGCCTTTCTTGAAGCTCACGCCGCCGACGGCCTGCAGGTTGATCATCTGTGGGATGAACAGCTCGCGGGTCGGGCCCATGACTTGGCCGATACCGGCGCGCACCTGGCCCAGCAGCCAGTCGTCGAGGCTGCCTTGCGCCAGGCTGGCGGCCAGTTTCGCGCGCACGTCGCCGGCCTGCGGGGCGGGCACCCAGAGCTCCACACGGCCTGCGCTGACGTTGATGGCGATCAGGTCGTCATGGCGTACGGTGGCGCCAGCCTCGCCGGGTACGGCCAGGCCCAGGGCCTGCAGGGCGGCCTCGCCGTGTTGCAGGCCGAAGCGGGCCCAGGCGCTGCTTTCGTCGGTGAGGGTGGCCTTGGAGAACACCGCGTATTTCTTCAGGTCGGCCAATTGCGGTTCGAGCAGTTCGCTGGCCATGGCCAGCAGGTAGCCGTTGCCTTCCGGCAGGATGCGGAAGCTCGATTGCATGCGGCCCTTGACCATGCAACGGGCGCCGAGGCTGGCGTGTTCCTGGCTGAGGTAGTTGATGTTGCAGGTCAGCTGGCCTTGCAGGAACTTGCCGGCATCGGAGCCGCGGACAGCGAGGATGCCCTCGTGGGACAGGGGACAGAAGAAAGCGGAATCGGCCATGGGTCATCGCGGTTGCTGGAGACTGGCGGCCATCATAGAACGCCGGTAACAAAATAGGTAGGTGACTAGACCAACGCCTTGTGCCGCGGTGTTCGCGGCACGGTATACTGGCCGGCCATTCGAGGAGGGCCCCATGGTCGAACAAACTGAACTCAACCGGCTTTTCTGGCACAGCCGCCGTGGCATGCTGGAACTGGACGTACTGCTGGTGCCATTCACCCAGGAGGTCTACCCCAGCCTGAGCGAAGCGGACCGCGAGCTGTACCGTCGCCTGCTGACCTGTGAGGACCAGGACCTGTTCGGCTGGTTCATGGAGCGCAACGAGTCCGAGGACCCTGAGTTGCAGCGCATGGTCCGCATCATCCTGGACCGTGTCCAGCCCAAGTGAGCATTTCGAGTGCCGTTGGCAGGGCTCGCGCCTGCTGCTGACGGCCTACCTGGCCTGCCAGGTGCTGGCGTTCGCGGCCCTTGGCCTGGGGGCGCAGCCCTGGTGGGTGACCCTGCCCCTGGCGGTCGCCTGCGTTGCCCACGCCTGCTGGGCCATTCCCCGCCGTATCCTGCTGACGCATCCCGAGGCGATCACCGGCCTGCGCCGTGACCCGTCGGGCTGGCGGCTGTTCAGTCGCGCCCGGGGCTGGCAGCCGGTGCGCCTGTGCCGCGACAGCGTGGCGCTGCCTGGGCTGGTGGTGTTGCGGTACGTGCGCCCGGGGCGGCGCTTCGGGGAGGCCCAGTGCATTCCCAAGGATGCACTGGGCCGGGATATGCATCGGCGCTTGCGTGTGCGGTTGAAGTTCAGCCGCCGCAGGTGGTCGGTAGTGGGCTCTCTGTAGGGCAGGGTAAGCCCCTAATGCTGTTCACTTAAGCCATTGGGGCCGCCTTGCGGCCCTTCGCGGGCAAGCCCGCTCCCAGAAGTATGCTGCAAGCCTCAAGGAATGCACGATCCTGTGGGAGCGGGCTTGCCCGCGAAGGGCTGCAAGGCAGCCCCAATCGATGTCACATCAGACTAAGCCCCTCGTTTAGACCCGTCGCCGCGACGACCTCAGAGCGGGTTCAGGATGGTATCCCGCGCCTCGGGCAGCATGCCTGGGTAGTCGAGGGTGTAGTGCAGCCCGCGGCTTTCCTTGCGCTGCATGGCCGAGCGGATCATCAGTTCCGCCACCTGGGCCAGGTTGCGCAACTCGATCAGGTCGCGGCTGACCTTGTAGTTGCTGTAGAACTCGTCGATCTCGTCCAGCAGCAGGCGCACCCGGTGCTCGGCACGCTGCAGGCGCTTGCTGGTGCGCACGATGCCCACGTAGTCCCACATGAATCGCCGCAGTTCGTCCCAGTTGTGCGCGATGATCACGTCCTCGTCCGAGTCGGTGACCTGGCTTGCGTCCCAGCAGGGCAGGGCGGCGGGCATGCCCACCTGGTCCAGGTGCGCCGCGATGTCGGCGGCGGCGGCGCGGCCATAGACGAAGCACTCCAGCAGCGAATTGCTGGCCATGCGGTTGGCGCCATGCAAGCCGGTGAAGCTGGTTTCGCCGATGGCGTACAGGCCTGGCACGTCGGTGTGGCCGCGATCGTCGACCATCACACCGCCGCAGGTGTAGTGGGCGGCCGGGACCACCGGGATCGGTTGTCGGGTGATGTCGATGCCGAAGGCCAGGCAGCGCTCGTAGACGGTGGGGAAGTGGCTCTTGATGAAATCGGCCGGCTTGTGGGTGATGTCCAGGTATACGCAGTCCACGCCCAGGCGCTTCATCTCATGGTCGATGGCCCGGGCCACGATGTCGCGGGGTGCCAGCTCCTCGCGCGGATCGAAGCGCGGCATGAAGCGCTCGCCGTTGGGCAGGCGCAGCAGGGCGCCCTCGCCGCGCAGGGCCTCGGTGATCAGGAAGCTCTTGGCCTGCGGGTGGTAGAGGCAGGTGGGATGGAACTGGTTGAATTCGAGGTTGGCCACCCGGCAGCCGGCGCGCCAGGCCATGGCGATACCGTCGCCGCAGGCACCGTCGGGGTTGCTGGTGTAGAGGTAGACCTTGGCCGCGCCACCAGTGGCCAGCACGGTGAAGCGCGCGCCGAAGGTGTCGACTTCGCCGCTGTTGCGGTCCAGCACGTAGGCGCCCAGGCAGCGCTCGCCGGGCAGGCCCAGGCGGCGTTCGGTGATCAGGTCGACCGCCACGCGCTGTTCCAGCAGCTCGATGTTCGGCCGTTGCCGGGCCTGGGCCAGCAGGGTGGTGAAGATCGCCGCACCGGTGGCGTCGGCGGCATGGATGATGCGTCGGTGGCTGTGCCCGCCCTCGCGGGTCAAGTGGAATTCGAAGCCGCCATCGTCGACGCTGTAGTGCTCGTCGCGGGTAAATGGCACGCCTTGCTCGATCAGCCACTGGATGGCCTCGCGGCTGTGCTCGACGGTAAAGCGCACGGCGTCTTCATGGCACAGGCCGCCACCGGCGTTGAGCGTGTCCTCGACATGGGATTGCACGGTGTCGGTATCGTCGAGCACAGCCGCGACGCCGCCCTGGGCCCAGAAGGTCGAACCGTTGGCCAGGTCGCCCTTGCTCAGCACGGCGATGCGCAGATGGCTGGGAAGGTTCAGTGCCAGGCTGAGGCCGGCGGCGCCGCTGCCGATCACCAGGACATCATGTTGGAATTGTTGGCTCATGTCGGGACACTAGTATTCTTGAGTGAGGGAGCGGCACAATAGTCATGCGCAGATGGCATTGTGAAACTATCGTGAAACGTGACCGGGCTGCCTTTATAGCAGTCACAGGTGCCTGATTTCCAATGGCGTCTACGCCGTTGCGCAGATCTTCGTGGGAACTTTCCATCATCGGCGGAAATCCTAAGAAGGCTGCCCGCACGCCACAAATGCCGCGGCGACGCATGGCGGCAGCTCTATCCGGGCTGACACCTGCGTATTCGAAACCTGATTATCGACGCAGCCGGCCACGACCGCGCTGCGTCTTTCGTGCGAGCCGACCAAGGGCCGCAGGAAACTTGCTTGGAGGGGAGAACTTTTGCGCAAAGCCCGAGTCTATGGTTGCAAGCCTGAACGATGGCTGTTGCAACGCTCCTTCGAGTCCACTGAGGAGTGTTCATGCTAACCCAGGAAGAGGATCAGCAGCTTGTCGAGCGCGTGCAGCGCGGCGACAGGCGAGCGTTCGATCTGTTGGTGCTGAAGTATCAGCACAAGATTCTCGGGTTGATCGTGCGGTTCGTCCACGACACCCATGAAGCCCAGGATGTGGCTCAGGAGGCTTTCATCAAGGCCTACCGGGCGCTGGGAAATTTTCGCGGTGACAGCGCGTTCTATACCTGGCTGTACCGCATCGCCATCAACACGGCGAAGAACTACCTGGTGTCCCGTGGAAGACGGCCGCCAGACAGCGATGTGAGCTCCGAGGATGCGGAGTTTTACGACGGCGATCATGGTCTCAAGGATCTCGAGTCCCCAGAGCGCTCGTTGTTGCGGGATGAAATCGAAGGCACTGTCCATCGCACCATCCAGCAACTGCCCGAGGACCTGCGTACGGCCTTGACCCTGCGTGAGTTCGACGGACTGAGTTACGAAGACATTGCCAGTGTCATGCAATGTCCGGTGGGTACCGTGCGCTCTCGAATCTTCCGCGCTCGGGAGGCCATAGACAAAGCCCTGCAGCCTCTATTGCAGGAAACCTGAGACAGCGGCGACAGCCAAGAGAGGAACCGCCATGAGTCGTGAAGCTTTGCAGGAATCGCTGTCCGCGGTGATGGATAACGAAGCGGACGAACTTGAACTGCGTCGGGTGTTGAACGCCGTCGACGATCCTGAAACCCGTGCCACCTGGTCGCGCTACCAGATCGCCCGTGCAGCCATGCACAAGGAACTGCTGCTGCCGAAACTGGACATCGCCTCGGCGGTTTCCGCGGCGCTGGCCGACGAAGCCGTGCCGGCGAAGGTCAAGCAGGGCCCGTGGCGCACCATCGGTCGCCTGGCTGTCGCCGCCTCGGTGACCGTTGCCGTGCTGGCTGGCGTACGCATGTACAACCAGGACGAGATCACCGGCGCCGAGCTCGCTGCCCAGCAGCCAGCCCAGCAGGGCCTGAGCATGCCACAGGCACAGGGCCCCGCCGTACTGGCAGGCTATAGTGAAAGCAGTGAGCAACCGACCGGGCCGATGGCCAACGGCGTGCTGCAGAACCAGGCCGGCTGGGATCAGCGTCTGCCGGGGTACCTGCGCCAGCATGCCCAGGAGTCCGCGCTCAAGGGCACCGAGACCGCTCTGCCCTATGCCCGCGCCGCCAGCCTGGAAAACCGCTAAGTAAGGAGGATCATGCGCGCGCTACCTCTCCTGTCGCTGCTGCTCGGCAGCTGCATGGCGGTGCCGGCGTTGGCGGCCAACTCCTCGCCCGAGGCGAGCGAGTGGCTGGGCAGGCTGGCACGGGCCGAGCAAGAACAGAGTTACCAGGGTTCCTTCGTCTACGAACGTAATGGCAGCTTTTCTTCCCACGATATCTGGCACCGCGTCCAGGACGGTCAGGTCAGCGAGCGGTTGTTGCAGCTCGATGGCGCGGCCCAGGAAATCGTGCGCGTCGATGGCAAGGTCCAGTGCGTCAGCGGCTCCCTGGTCAGTGGCGTGGGTACTCCGCCAGACTCCGCACCGCGTGTGCTCGATCCCCTGAAGCTGATGAGCTGGTACGACCTGGCCGTGGCTGGCCGGTCACGGGTCGCCGGGCGTGACGCGGTGATCGTCACGCTCAGCCCGCGGGACCAGCACCGCTACGCGTTCGAATTGCACCTGGACCGCCGGTCCGGCCTGCCCCTGCGCTCGTTGATGCTCAACGACAAGGGCCAGTTGCTCGAGCGCTTCCAGATGACCCGCCTGGACACCGACGATCAGCCGAGCGACGACGACCTGCGGGCCAGTGCAGCGTGCAAGCCGATCGAACGGATTGCCGCGACCTCCAGCGAAGCCGCTGCCGGCTGGCGTTCGGACTGGCTGCCGCCGGGCTTCGAGTTGATCAACAGCTCGGTGCGCCGCGACCCGGCACGCAACAGCACCGTCAGCAGCCTGATGTACGACGATGGCCTGGCGCGTTTCTCGGTATTCCTGGAACCGGTCAAGGACGATGCCGGGACCGATACCCGTGCCCAGTTGGGGCCGACCGTGGCCGTGTCGCGCCACCTCAACACGCCCAAGGGCAAGGTGATGGTCACCGTGGTCGGGGAGATTCCCCTGGGGACCGCCGAGCGTGTCGCGCTGTCGATGCGGGCCCAGGATGCCCAGGCAAGTCAATGACGGCGTGCTGTCCGGCAGCTTGGAAGTCACTGGGCTGAAATGAAATTAAAGCATTGTCATTTGCAATCCCTTCGTAAATTTTCTATAGGTCAGGCTTTTCGGGGTCTGGCCTTTCCTGCTTGTGCAGGGGCCTTACTTGCTAACTACGCTCGTTGTGACGGGAGCCGTATGTCAATACCACGCTTGAAATCCTATCTCTCGATGTTCGCCGCCGTGCTCATGCTCGGCCAGGTGCTCACGGCCCAGGCCGAGGAGTCCCTGCCGGACTTCACCACCCTGGTCGAGCAGGCTTCGCCGGCGGTGGTGAACATCAGCACCAAGCAGAAGCTGCCAGAGCGCCGCATCGCCGCCGGGCAGATGCCGGACCTCGAAGGCCTGCCGCCGATGTTCCGCGAGTTCTTCGAGCGCAACATGCCGCAGGTGCCGCGTTCGCCCCGTGGCGACCGCCAGCGCGAGGCGCAGTCGCTGGGCTCGGGCTTCATCATTTCCAGCGACGGCTACGTGCTGACCAACAACCACGTGGTCGCCGATGCCGACGAGATCATCGTCCGCCTGTCCGACCGCAGCGAGTTGCAGGCCAAGCTGGTCGGCACCGACCCGCGTACCGACGTGGCCTTGCTCAAGGTCGACGGCAAGAACCTGCCGACCGTCAAGCTGGGTGACTCCAGCAAGCTCAAGGTCGGCGAATGGGTGCTGGCCATCGGCTCGCCATTCGGTTTCGACCACTCGGTGACCAAGGGTATCGTCAGTGCCAAGGGCCGTACCCTGCCCAACGACACCTACGTACCGTTCATCCAGACCGACGTGGCGATCAACCCGGGCAACTCGGGTGGTCCGCTGTTCAACATGAACGGCGAGGTGGTGGGGATCAACTCGCAGATCTTCACCCGTTCCGGCGGTTTCATGGGCCTGTCGTTCGCCATCCCGATCGACGTGGCGCTGGATGTCTCCAACCAGCTGAAGAAAGACGGCAAGGTCAGCCGCGGCTGGCTCGGCGTGGTGATCCAGGAGGTCAACAAGGACCTGGCCGAATCCTTCGGCCTGGACAAACCGGCCGGCGCCCTGGTGGCCCAGGTACTGGAAGACGGCCCGGCAGCCAAGGGCGGCCTGCAGGTGGGCGACGTGATCCTGAGCATGAACGGCCAGCCGATCATCATGTCGGCCGACCTGCCGCACCTGGTGGGTAGCCTCAAGGATGGCGACAAGGCCCGCCTGGAGATCATTCGCAACGGCAAGCGGCAGAACCTGGACGTCACCATCGGCGCGCTGCCGGAGGACGACGTGCAGATCGGTAGCGGTGGCCAGGGCGGCGCCGAGCGCAGCAGCAACCGCCTGGGGGTTTCCGTGACCGACCTGAGCGCCGAGCAGAAGAAATCCCTGGAGCTCAAGGGCGGCGTCGTCATCAAGGAGGTCCAGGATGGCCCGGCGGCGATGATCGGCCTGCGTCCGGGCGATGTCATCAGCCACCTGAACAACCAGGCGATCACCTCAGCCAAGCAGTTCACCGAGATCGCCAAGGACCTGCCGAAGAACCGTTCGGTGTCCATGCGCGTGCTGCGCCAGGGGCGCGCCAGCTTCATTACCTTCAAGCTGGCGGAATAAGCGCTGGGTGTGAGGTAGGAAAAGGGCAGCTTCTTCGGCTGCCCTTTTTCATGAAGGTGTCCTAGGCGCGAAGTGGCCCTGGAGGTGGCTGAATGCCCCACCTGGCCGGCATGGAGCCGCGCCTGCTGTCAGGAAGCGTATTCGTACACATGTCGTCCGATGAGGAATCTCCCATATCCCTGCGGCTTGAGTTACAATTCACGGCTATTTTTCGGCGGGCGTCCGGCTCGCAGCCTTTTCGAGTGTTGACCCGTGAGTGATTTGAGTCATATCCGCAATTTCTCCATCATCGCCCACATCGACCATGGCAAGTCGACGCTGGCCGACCGTTTCATCCAGATGTGCGGTGGCCTGACGGCACGCGAGATGGAAGCCCAGGTCCTCGACTCCATGGATCTGGAGCGCGAGCGCGGGATCACCATCAAGGCCCACAGCGTCACGCTGCACTACAAGGCCCAGGACGGCAAGACCTACCAGCTGAACTTCATCGACACCCCCGGCCACGTCGACTTCACCTACGAGGTCAGCCGTTCGCTGGCCGCGTGCGAAGGCGCGCTGCTGGTGGTGGACGCAGGGCAGGGCGTCGAGGCCCAGTCCGTGGCCAACTGCTATACCGCCATCGAGCAGGGCCTGGAGGTCATGCCGGTGCTGAACAAGATGGACCTGCCCCAGGCCGACCCGGACCGCGTCAAGGACGAGATCGAGAAGATCATCGGCATCGACGCCACCGACGCCGTGGCCTGCAGCGCCAAGAGCGGCATGGGCGTGGACGAGGTGCTCGAACGCCTGGTACACACCATCCCCGCGCCCGAAGGCGAGATCGACGCGCCCCTGCAGGCACTGATCATCGACTCCTGGTTCGACAACTACCTGGGCGTCGTCTCCTTGGTGCGTGTACGCCACGGCCGGGTCAAGAAGGGCGACAAGATCCTGGTCAAGTCCACCGGCAAGGTGCACCTGGTCGACAGCGTCGGCGTCTTCACCCCGAAACACACCCAGACCGCCGACCTCAAGGCCGGCGAGGTGGGCTTCATCATCGCCAGCATCAAGGACATCCACGGTGCCCCGGTCGGTGATACCCTGACCCTGTCCTCGACGCCCGAGGTCGAGGTCCTGCCCGGCTTCAAGAAGATCCAGCCGCAGGTCTATGCCGGCCTGTTCCCGGTCAGTTCCGACGATTTCGAGGACTTTCGCGAAGCGCTGCAGAAGCTGACCCTGAACGACTCCTCGCTGCAATACCTGCCGGAGAGCTCCGACGCCCTGGGCTTCGGCTTCCGCTGCGGCTTCCTCGGCATGCTGCACATGGAGATCATCCAGGAGCGCCTGGAGCGCGAATACGACCTGGACCTGATCACCACCGCGCCGAGCGTGATCTACGAACTCGAGCTCAAGACCGGCGAGACCATCTACGTCGACAACCCGTCCAAACTACCGGACGTCTCGGCGGTCGCCGACTTCCGCGAGCCGATCGTCCAGGCCACCATCCTGGTGCCCCAGGAGCACCTGGGCAACGTCATCACCCTGTGCATCGAGAAGCGTGGCGTTCAGCGCGACATGCAGTTCCTCGGCTCCCAGGTGCAGGTGCGCTACGACCTGCCGATGAACGAGGTGGTGCTCGACTTCTTCGACCGTCTGAAGTCCACCAGCCGCGGCTATGCCTCGCTGGATTATCATTTCGATCGCTACCAGTCGGCCAACCTGGTCAAGCTGGACGTGCTGATCAACGGCGACAAGGTAGACGCCCTGGCGCTGATCGTTCACCGCGACAATGCCCACTACAAGGGCCGTGCGTTGACGGAGAAAATGAAGGAACTGATCCCTCGGCAGATGTTCGACGTGGCGATCCAGGCAGCCATCGGCGGCCAGATCATCGCGCGCACCACTGTCAAGGCGCTCAGAAAGAACGTACTGGCCAAGTGCTATGGCGGTGACGTCAGCCGTAAGAAGAAGCTGCTGGAGAAGCAGAAGGCCGGTAAGAAACGCATGAAACAGGTGGGCAACGTGGAAATTCCACAGGAGGCCTTCCTCGCCGTGCTCAGGTTGGATAGCTAGGTCCTATGTCGCTAAATTTCCCGCTGTTGCTAGTCATCGCCGTTGCCGTCTGCGGCCTGTTGGGCTTGATCGACCTGCTGTTCCTGGCTCCGCGCCGGCGGGCGGCGGTCGCCAACTACCAGGGCAGCGTCAGCCAGCCCGAGATGGCGGTGGTCGAGCGTCTGAGCAAGGAACCGCTGCTGGTCGAGTACGGCAAGTCGTTCTTCCCGGTGCTGTTCATCGTGCTGGTGCTGCGCTCGTTCCTGGTCGAGCCGTTCCAGATCCCTTCGGGGTCGATGAAACCGACCCTGGAAGTGGGCGACTTCATCCTGGTGAACAAGTTCTCCTACGGCATTCGCCTGCCGGTGATCGACAAGAAGGTCATCGAGGTGGGTGACCCGCAGCGCGGCGACGTGATGGTGTTCCGCTACCCCAGCGACCCGAACGTCAACTACATCAAGCGCGTGGTCGGCCTGCCGGGCGATCAGGTCCGCTATACCAGCGACAAGCGCCTGTACGTCAATGGCCAGCCGGTCGCCGAGCAGCTGGTCGGCGCCGAGCCGGGTACCTTGGGCAGCGCCCAGCTGTACAAGGAGAAACTGGGCGAGGCCGAGCACCTGATCCGCAAGGAAATGAGCCGTTACCGTATGCCGCCGGACCAGCAATGGACCGTGCCGGCCGGTCACTACTTCATGATGGGCGACAACCGCGACAACTCCAACGACAGCCGCTACTGGGACGATCCGAACATTCCGAAGGAACTGCACGGCATGGTTCCGGATCGGAACATCGTCGGCAAGGCCTTCGCGGTGTGGATGAGCTGGCCGGAGCCCAAGCTCAGCCACTTCCCCAACCTGTCGCGGGTCGGCCTGATCCATTGATACCAACGGCGCTGTCCTGATAGACAGCGCCGAATGCTTTTCTGACATAGGCTGTGTTCTCAGGGATCGGGAGATTCCACCGCCCCGGGGTGGTGGGCCACAGCCAAACAGTCTTTCAGGATGTTGATTTGAACAACGCGTTGAACAACCCACGGGTGGCCCCATGAGTGCTTCCCTTGCCCGCCTGGAGCGCAAGCTCGGCTATACCTTCAAGAACCAGGAGCAGATGCTCCTGGCCCTGACCCATCGCAGCTATGCCGGGCGCAACAACGAGCGCCTGGAGTTCCTGGGCGATGCGATCCTCAACTTCGTGGTCGGCGAGGCGCTGTTCGAGCGCTTTCCGCAGGCCCGCGAAGGCCAGTTGTCGCGCCTGCGCGCGCGTCTGGTCAAGGGCGAGACGCTGGCCCGCCTGGCCCGCGGCTTCGACCTGGGCGAGTACCTGCGCCTGGGGTCTGGCGAGCTCAAGAGCGGCGGCTTTCGCCGTGAGTCGATCCTCGCCGACGCCCTCGAGGCGCTGATCGGGGCGATCTATCTGGACGCCGACATGGCGACCGCCCGCGAACGCATCCTGGCCTGGCTGGCTGGCGAGTTCGACGGCTTGACCCTGGTCGACACCAACAAGGACCCCAAGACCCGCCTGCAGGAGTTCCTGCAGTCGCGTGCCTGCGAGCTGCCGCGCTATGAAGTGGTGGACATCCAGGGCGAACCTCACTGCCGGACCTTCTTCGTCGAGTGCGAAGTGGTGCTGCTGAACAACAAGAGCCGCGGCCAGGGCGTGAGCCGGCGTATCGCCGAGCAGGTCGCCGCCGCCGCTGCACTGATCGCCCTGGGCGTGGAGAATGGCAATGACTGATAGCAACCCGACCCGCTGCGGCTACGTGGCCATCGTCGGCCGCCCCAACGTGGGCAAGTCGACCCTGCTCAACCACATCCTCGGCCAGAAGCTGGCGATCACCTCGCGCAAGCCGCAGACCACCCGTCACACCATGCTCGGCATCAAGACCGAAGGCGACGTGCAGGCGATCTACGTCGACACGCCCGGCATGCACAAGGCCAACGACAAGGCCCTGAACCGCTACATGAACCGCACCGCCTCGGCCGCCCTGAAGGACGTGGACGTGGTGATCTTCGTGGTCGACCGCACCCGCTGGACCGACGAGGACCAACTGGTGCTCGAGCGCGTGCAGTACGTCAAGGGCCCGGTGATCCTGGCGGTCAACAAGACCGACCGCATGGACGAGAAGGCCGAGCTGATCCCGCACCTGCAATGGCTCCAGGAGCAACTGCCGAACGCCGAGATCGTGCCGATCTCCGCCCAGCAGGGGCACAACCTGCAGGCGCTGGAAGAACTGATCGGCCAGCACCTGCCGGAGAACGAGCATTTCTTCCCGGAAGACCAGATCACCGACCGCAGCAGCCGCTTTCTCGCCGCCGAGCTGGTACGCGAGAAGATCATGCGCCAGCTCGGCGCGGAGCTGCCGTACCAGATCACCGTGGAGATCGAGGAGTTCAAGCAGCAGGGCCATGTGCTGCACATCCATGCGCTGATCCTGGTCGAGCGTGACGGGCAGAAGAAGATCATCATCGGCGACAAGGGCGAGCGCATCAAACGCATCGGCTCCGACGCGCGCAAGGACATGGAGCTGCTGTTCGACGCCAAGGTCATGCTCAACCTCTGGGTCAAGGTCAAGGGCGGCTGGTCCGACGACGAGCGCGCCCTGCGCTCGCTGGGCTACGGCGACCTGTAATCTCCGGCGGCCCGGCGCTTCACGGGCCGCCCACCCTCCGGGCCCTTCCCCATGGAACAACCAGTCGGCCAACCGGCTTACGTGCTGCACAGCCGCGCCTACCGGGAAACCAGCGCGCTGGTGGATTTCCTCACGCCCCAGGGGCGCGTGCGCGCGGTGCTGCGCCGGGCCCGGGGCAAGGGCGGCAGCCTGGTGCGGCCGTTCGTGCCGTTGGAGGTAGAACTGCGCGGGCGTGGCGAGCTGAAGAACGTCGGCCGCCTGGACAGCGTCGGCGTGGCCGCCTGGCTGCATGGCGACGCGCTGTTCAGCGGGCTCTACCTCAACGAGCTGCTGATGCGCCTGCTGCCGGCGGAAGTGGCCCATCCGCTGTTGTTCGAGCATTACACCTTGACCCTCCAGGCCCTGGCCGCCGGCCGGCCGTTGGAGCCGTTGCTGCGCGCCTTCGAATGGCGCCTGCTGGATGAGCTGGGCTATGCCTTCGCCCTGGACCGCGACATCAACGACGATCCGGTCCAGGCCGACGGCCTGTATCGTCTGCAGGTGGATGCCGGGCTGGAGCGGGTGTACCTGGTCCAGCCTGGGCTGTTCAACGGTGCCGAGCTGCTGGCCCTGGCCGAGGCCGACTGGGATGCACCGGGTGCCTTGCTGGCGGCCAAGCGCCTGATGCGCCAGGCCCTGGCCGTGCACCTGGGGCCCAAGCCACTGGTCAGCCGGGAACTGTTTCGCAAGCGCTGAGCACGTCGTATGCTGTGAGGCCCGATTTTCAGGAGAGCCTTTCGTGACTCACAGCAACCGCATGCTTCTCGGCGTCAACATCGACCACGTGGCGACGCTCCGCCAGGCCAGGGGCACGCGTTACCCGGATCCAGTCAAGGCCGCGCTGGACGCCGAGGAAGCGGGCGCCGACGGCATCACCGTGCACCTGCGCGAAGACCGCCGGCACATCCAGGAGCGCGACGTGCTGCTGCTCAAGGACGTGCTGCAGACCCGCATGAACTTCGAGATGGGCGTCACCGAAGAGATGATGGCCTTCGCCGAGAAGATCCGTCCGGCGCATATCTGCCTGGTCCCCGAGACGCGCCAGGAACTGACCACCGAAGGTGGCCTTGACGTCGCCGGCCAGGAAGCGCGGATCAAGGCGGCGGTGGAGCGCCTGGCGCGTACCGGTGCGGAGGTTTCGCTGTTCATCGATGCCGACGAACGGCAGATCGAAGCCTCTCGTCGGGTCGGTGCCCCGGCCATCGAACTGCATACCGGGCGCTATGCCGATGCTCAGTCGCCGACCGAGGTGGCCGAGGAACTCAAGCGTATCGTCGACGGTGTCGCCTTCGGCGTTGGCCAGGGCCTGATCGTCAACGCAGGCCATGGTCTGCATTACCACAACGTCGAGGCGGTGGCGGCGATCAAGGGCATCAATGAGCTGAACATCGGCCATGCGCTGGTGGCGCATGCGTTGTTCGTCGGTTTCAAGGCGGCGGTGGCCGAGATGAAGGCCTTGATCGTCGCGGCCAGCGCGCGCTGACCCAGGTGGGGCCGCCTTGCGGCCCTTTCGCGAATGGCTTACTTGCGCGCCAGCAGCGTCGCCCGACGCGGGGCTGGCAGGCCTTCGATGGTCAGGCTGTGGTCGTGCGGGTCGAGGAAGTCGCCGAGCGACTGGTAGCGCATCCACTCGGTGCTGCGCTGCTCCTGCACGCTGGTGACGCTCAGGTCGACACAGCGCACGTCACGGAACCCGGCCCGGCGCAGCCAGCGCTCCAGCGCCGGTACCGACGGCAGGAACCAGACGTTGCGCATCTGTGCGTAGCGGTCCTCGGGCACCAGCACCTGGTGTTCGTCGCCCTCGATCACCAGGGTTTCCAACACCAGCTCGCCCTCCTTGACCAGGCAGTCCTTGAGCGCCAGCAGGTGCTCGATGGGCGAGCGGCGATGGTAGAACACGCCCATGGAAAAGACCGTGTCGAAACCTTCCAGGTTGGCGGGCAGGTCTTCCAGGGCGAACGGCAGGTGCCAGGCCGGCAGGTCGGGCAGGTATTTCTGCACGGCCTGGAACTGGCAGAAGAACAGCCAGTTGGGGTCGACGCCGATGACCATGTCGGCCCCGGCGCCGAGCATGCGCCACTGGTAGTAGCCATTGCCGCAGCCCACGTCGAGCACGCGTTTGCCCTTGAGGTCCAGGTGCGGGGAGACTCGCGACCATTTCCAGTCCGAGCGCCATTCGGTGTCCACGTGCACGCCGAACAGGTCGAACGGCCCCTTGCGCCAGGGCGAGAGCCCCATCAGTGCCTGGTGTAGCACGGCGCGGGTAGCGTCGTCGCACGCACAGTCCAGGCGCAGGCCGTCGGCCAGGTCGATTTCGCTCGCCTGTAAATCAGGCAGGGCCTCCAGGGCGCCACGCCAGCGGTCGAGATCGCCATGGCCTTTTTCCAGCTTGGCTTCCAGTTGTGCCTGCAGGCCTTGGGACCAGGTGGCGAGAGGCGTACCCGCCAGGCGGCGGACGAGAGGGGACAGATCGATCATGGCAGGGCAATCAGCGAGGCGAAGTTGAGGCATTGGAACCAGGGCACGACCTTGGAGAAGCCGGCGTCGCGCAGGCGTTGCTTGTGGCTCTCCAGGCTGTCGGGCTTCATCACGTTCTCGATGGCGCTGCGCTTCTGGGCGATTTCCAGTTCGCTGTAGCCATTGGCACGCTTGAAGTCCAGGTGCAGTTCGTTGAGCAGCGCCTGTTCCTGGTCATCCTCGAACCGCAGTTTCTCGGAGAGGATCAGCGCACCGCCGGGCAGCAGGGCCTGGTGGATGCGGCCAAGCAGTGCCAGGCGTTGCTCCGGGGCGATGAACTGCAGGGTGAAATTCATCGCCACCACCGAGGCCGGTTCGAACGGCAGGGCGAGGATGTCGGCTTCCAGCACCTGCACCGGCAGCAGTTCCTGGAACATCGAGTCCTGGGCGGTGAGGTACTGGCGGCAGCGCTCGACCATGGCGACGGAGTTGTCCACCGCGATCACCCGGCAGCCGTCGGTACGTACATGGCGGCGCAGGGCCTGGGTCACCGCGCCGAGCGAGGCGCCCAGGTCATAGAGGGCCGTGTGCGGCTGGGCGAAGCGGGCCGCCAGCACGCCAAGGTTCTCGACGATGGTCGGGTAACCGGGCACCGAGCGCTTGATCATGTCCGGGAACACCCGCACCACATCCTCGTTGAAGACGAAGTCGGGCACCTGCTCCAAGGGCTGGGCGAATAGGCGGTCGGGTTCTTTGCTCACGGTGGATCCAGGCGGCTGGCAAACTAGAGGGCCGGCATTCTAGCCAAACCGCGGCAAGCTTGCATGGTTGGCTGACCGGCGCCGTGTGCTCATTGCACCCGGATCGTGCAGTCGAAGGTCTGCACGGGGCGGACTTCCGGTGCCCAAGGTTGCTGGTAGACCAGGATCAGGTGGCCCTCGCCGGCGGCCTGGGCCTGGAAGCGCCAGGTGGAAACACCGGCGCTGCCGACGATGCCGGCCTCTTCAGGGGCGCTGTAGACCTCGGGGCCGAGGCTGCGCAGTATGTTCGCAGCGGGGTCTTGCAGCAGCCAGCGATAGCCGGTGGAGGGATTGCTGGGCAGGGTCAGGGTCAGCGTCTGGCCGACCTGCAGGTGCCTGGGGCATTCGCTCTCGGCGTCCAGGTCGACATTCTGGCGTGGCTGCTGGGCGCAGGCGGCGAGCAGGGCGAGGCTCAGGGGAACGAGCAGGCGAAGGACGGTCATGTTGGCTCCGGAGGCTGGCGATGGCCTGAGGATACCGAAGGTGTCGGATCAATGTGTAGCCTGTGCCGGCCCATTCGCCTCGAACCGCTGCGAATGGGCCGCACTGCGGCCGCCGGCCTTCAGAACAGCACTTTCGCCACATCGGCGAAGCGCTTGGCGAAGTGCACCGTCAACCCGTCGCGCAGGTAGTCCGGCAACTCCTCGAAATCCCCCCGGTTGGCTTCCGGCAGGATCAGCTCGAAGATCTTCTGGCGCCTTGCGGCGATCACTTTCTCGCGCACTCCGCCAATGGGCAGGACCTGGCCGGTGAGGGTCAGCTCGCCGGTCATGGCCACGCCTTTCTTCGGCGACTGGTCGCGGGCCAGGGACAGCAGGGCGCTGGCCATGGTGATGCCGGCGCTGGGGCCGTCCTTGGGCGTGGCGCCCTCCGGCACGTGCAGGTGGATGAAGGCCTCGTTGAAGAAACCAGGGTCGCCCCCGTACTGCTTGAGGTTGGCACTGACATAGCTGTAGGCGATCTCAGCGGACTCCTTCATCACATCACCCAGCTTGCCGGTCAGCTTGAAACCACGGTTGAGGGTATGGATACGCGTGGCCTCGATCGGCAAGGTGGCGCCGCCCATGCTGGTCCAGGCAAGGCCGGTGATCACGCCCTTGCCGGCCAGCACCTGTTCGCTGCGGAACACCGGCATGCCCAGCGCCGGCTCCAGGTCCTTGGGGCCGATCCTGAGCTTGGCGTCCGGGTCTTCCAGCAGCTTGACCACGGCCTTGCGCACCAGCTTGCCCAGTTGTTTCTCCAACTGGCGCACACCGGCTTCGCGGGCATAGCCTTCGATCACCAGGCGCAGGGCGCTGTCGCTGATGCCCAGGCTGCTCTTGGCCACGCCGGCCTTGGCCAACTGCTTGGGCCACAGGTGGCGCTTGGCGATGGCCAGTTTTTCCTCGGTGATATAGCCAGACAGGCGGATCACCTCCATGCGGTCGAGCAGGGGGCCGGGGATCGAGTCCAGGGTGTTGGCGGTACACACGAACAGCACCTTGGAGAGGTCCAGGCGCAGGTCCAGGTAATGGTCGAGGAAGTCGACGTTCTGCTCCGGGTCCAGGGTTTCCAGCAGCGCCGAGGCTGGGTCGCCCTGGTAGCTCTGGCCCATCTTGTCGATCTCGTCGAGCATGATCACCGGGTTCATCACCTCGACCTCCTTGAGCGCCTGCACCAGCTTGCCTGGCTGGGCGCCGATGTAGGTGCGCCGGTGGCCCTTGATCTCGGCTTCATCGCGCATGCCGCCGACGCTGAAGCGGTAGAACGGCCGGCCGAGGGATTCGGCGATCGACTTGCCGATGCTGGTCTTGCCGACCCCGGGCGGGCCGACCAACAGGACGATCGAGCCGCTGATCTCGCCCTTCCAGGCGCCCACGGCGAGGAATTCGAGGATGCGTTCCTTGATGTCGTCCAGCCCTGCATGGTGCTGGTCGAGGACCTTGCGGGCGTGCTTGAGGTCGAGCTTGTCCGCACCGTACACGCCCCAGGGCAGGGCGGTGGCCCATTCCAGGTAGTTGCGGGTAACGGCGTATTCCGGCGAACCGGTCTCGAGGATCGCCAGCTTGCTCATTTCCTCGTCGATGCGCTTTTTCGCCGACTCGGGCAGGGTCTTGCCCTCCAGGCGTTGCTGGAACTGCTCCAGGTCGGCGCTGCGGTCGTCCTTGGTCAGGCCCAGTTCCTGCTGGATGACCTTGAGCTGCTCCTTGAGGAAGAATTCGCGCTGGTGCTCGCCGATCTGCCGGTTGACCTCGGCGGAGATCTCGTTCTGCAGGCGCGCGACCTCGACCTCCTTGCGCAGCATCGGCAGGACCTTTTCCATGCGCTTGAGCATCGGCACGCAGTCGAGCACTTCCTGCAGTTGGGCGCCGGTGGCGGAGGTGAGTGCCGCGGCGAAGTCGGTCAGCGGCGACGGGTCGTTGGGGCTGAAGCGGTTGAGGTAGTTCTTCAGCTCCTCGCTGTACAGCGGGTTCAGCGGCAGCAGCTCCTTGATCGCGTTGATCAGGGCCATGCCGTAGGCCTTGACCTCGTCGGTCGGCTCGGCCGGCTGGCGGGGGTAGTCGACCTCTACCAGGTAGGGTGGACGATGGTGCTTGAGCCAGGTACGGATGCGTACCCGGGTCAGGCCCTGGGCGACGAACTGCAGCTTGCCGTTCTCGCGGCTGGCGTGGTGGACCTTGACCAGGGTGCCGTACTGCGGCAGGGCCGAGGTATCGAAATGGCGATGGTCTTCTGGCGGGGTGTCCATGAAGAACAGGGCCAGGGAGTGGTGGGGCGTCTTGGCCACCAGGTCGAGGGTTTCCGCCCAGGGCTCTTCATTGACGATCACCGGCAGCACCTGGGCCGGGAAGAACGGGCGGTTGTGGATCGGGATCACGTAGACCTTGTCCGGCAGTTGCTGGCCGGGCAGGGCGAGGTGGTGGCCGGTGGTGGCCTTGGCTTCGAGATGCTCGACTTCGCTGTGTTCGTCGGGATGTTCCGGGAAATCCTGCTGGTCGCTCATGGGGCACCTGCGTGAATGGCTATGGTGCTTAGATGGGGCGGGGGAGGACGGGTTTCAACCCGTCCCAGGGGCAAGGCGCTTCACTTCAAGCTGCAAGAAGAAGCAGATCGTGCATGCTCCACTTTCTTCTTGCAGCTTGCAGCTTGCAGCTTACTCGGCGAGCTTGTAGGCGATGATGTAGTCGCCCATCTTCGTGCCCAGCGAGCCGTGGCCTCCGGCGGTGACCAGCACGTACTGCTTGCCATCCTTGCCGGTGTAGGTCATCGGCGTGGCCTGGCCGCCTGCCGGCAGGCGGGCTTTCCACAGCTCCTTGCCGTTGTTCACGTCATAGGCACGCAGGTACTGGTCCAGGGTGCCGCTGAGGAAGCCCACGCCGCCGGCGGTGACGATCGAGCCGCCCATGCTCGGCACACCTACCGGCAGGCCGATCGGCACCGGGGTGCTGTCGCGGGTGGTGCCGTTCTTGCGCTTCCACACCACCTTGTTGGTGAACAGGTCGATGGCTGCCACGTAGCCCCAGGCCGGTGCCTGGCAAGGTACGCCCAGCGGCGACATGAACGGGTGCATGATCACCGCGTAGGGTGCGCCGGTGTTCGGTTGCACGCCGCTGGTCTCGCTCTCGCGCTTGCTGCCGGCGGCGACTTTCTCGCGAGGTACCATCTTCGACACGAAGGCCATGTAGTTCGGGGTGGTGAACAGCAGTTGGCGCACCGGATCGACCGATACGCTGCCCCAGTTGAACACGCCGACGTTGCCCGGGTAGACCAGGGTGCCCTGCTCGGAGGGCGGGGTGTACTGGCCTTCGTAGCGCAGCTCGCGGAACTGGATGCGGCAGAGCATCTGGTCGAACGGCGTGGCGCCCCACATGGCCTGTTCGGTCAGCTCAGGGCCGAGCAGGTTGAGGTCGGAGCGGGCCTGGGTCGGCGCGGTACGGTCGCCCTTGACGGCACCTTGCGGCACCGGGATCTCGCGGATCGGCACGATCGGCGTGCCGTCGCGGCGATCGAGCACGTACAGGCTGCCCTGCTTGGTCGGCACGATGACCGCTGGCTTGATGCCGTCGTCGGTCTTCAGGTGGACCAGGGTCGGCTGGCTGCCCACGTCCATGTCCCACAGGTCGTGGTGGGTGAACTGGTAGTTCCAGCGCACCTTGCCGCTGGCCAGGTCCAGGGCGACGATGCCGGCGCTGTACTTCTCGGCGCCTGGGGTGCGGTCGGCGCCCCACTGGTCCGGGGTCTGGTTGCCCAGGGGCAGGTAGATCATGCCAAGGTCTTCGTCGACGCTGGCGATCGACCACATGTTGGCCGAGTTGCGGCTGTACATCTGGCCGGCGGCCAGGGGCTTGGTGTCGTCCGGGTTGTTGCTGTCCCAGTTCCACACCAGGCGGCCGTCGTGCACGTCGTAGGCGCGGATCACCCCGGACGGCTCGTTGGTCGACTCGTTGTCGGTGACGTGGCCGCCGATGATCACCAGGTCACGGGTGATCGCCGCGGGCGAGGTGGAGTAGTAGCCGCCGGCGGTGAACGGGCCGATGCCGGTGGTCAGGTCGATCACGCCCTGGTTGGCGAAGCCTTCGCAGACCTTGCCGGTGTCGGCGTTGATGGCGATCAGGCGGGCGTCGGCGGTAGGCAGGTAGAGCCGGCGCGGGCAGGCCTGGGCGACTGCCAGGCCCGCGTCGGAGATCTTCGGCGCCGGGCTGCCGTCGCGGCTGACGTAGCGGTTCTCGTCATAGTAGGAGACGCCACGGCAGGTCATGTGGGCGAAGCCCTTGAAGGTGCCCACTGGGCTTTTGATCTGCGGGTCGTAGCGCCAGATCTCGGCACCGGTGTCCGGGTCCAGGGCCAGCAGCCTGCTGTGGGCGGTGCAGGCATAGAGCATGCCGTTGACCTTCAGCGGGGTGTTCTGGTTGGTCAGCTCCACCGGGTCGTTTTCGGTCGGCAGGTCGCCGGTGCGGATGCGCCAGGCTTCCTCCAGGCGGTAGACGTTCTGTGGGGTGATCTGGCGCAGCGGCGAGTAGCGATCGCCATGCTCGGTACGGCCGTAGGCCTGCCATTCGCCGTCGGGCATCGCCGGGGCGGCGCTGGCCATTTCGCTGCTGTCACGGCCCAGTTCGCCATGGATCTCGCCCGGGTGGGTGAACTGGCTGGCCACGGCGGTAGCACCGGAGGCGACGACCGCAAGGCTCAGCACGGCGGTGTTGACCTTGGAGGAAGGGCCCACCAGCGAGCGACGCGCCCAGGGCAGCAGCAGGAGCACGCCGATGGCGAACCAGATGGCCAGGCGCGGCACCAGTTGCCACCAGTCCAGGCCCACTTCCCACAGGGCCCAGAGCGTGCTGCCCAGCAGCACCAGGCCGTACAGGCCCAGGGCGATGCGGCGCATGGCCAGCAGCAGGATGCCGGACAGGGCGAAGCCGATACCGGCGATCAGGTAGTACAGGGAACCTCCCAACTGGCTCAGCTTGATGCCGCCGGCCAGCAGGGCCAGGCCCATCAGCAACAGCAGCACGCCCAGAAGGCGCGGTAGCCAGCGGGTTCCATTCTTGGCACCGTCAGTGCTCATCGTATGTTCTCCGTAGGTCGAAGGGTGGGTTTAGAAACTGCTCTGGATCTTCAGGCCGCCGATCAGGGCGGCGTCGACCTGCGACACACCGCCCGGATGGCGGATGTACTGCAGGTTGGGGCGTACGGTGAGCCAGTCGGCCAGGTGGATGCCGTAGTAGAGCTCGGCGCTGTACTCGGTGTCCTGGACGGGCAGGTAGCCTGGGTTGTCGTAGTCGTCGAGGCCCGCGGCCTGGTTGATGAGGCGCGCGTTCTTGCGGTAGGCGGGATTGACGTGCACGCGAGCGAGGGCGAAACCGATGTCGTCCTTGGCGCGGGCATCGAAGGGCCCTTTGTACACCACACCTGCCTGAACATAGTTGTCGATGGCATTGGTCTTCTTGTCGTGCAACGTGGCATTGGCGAACAGGCTCAGGCCACGCGACTGGTCAGAGGCCAGGGACGTCAACTGCTGCTGGCCGCCGAGCCAGAAGCCGTGCTTGCTGGACCTGCTGCGGTAGGCTTGGCCACTGAGGGCCGCGGCCTGGCCGTTGTCGTCCCGGTAAACATCTTGTGCCTTGGCATTACTGTAGTAGTAGCCGGCGCGATATTCCCCTTTCAGGCCATTGACCCGTGGGCTCCAGACCAGTTCGACCGGCATCACGGCGCCTTGCGTGCCGCTGCCGCTGAGCTTGAAGCCGTTGCCGGACTCGAGGTTGGAGGGATTCTGTTCGAAGAGGCCGACCTGGGCATAGAGGTCGTCGCGCAGGTTGTAGCGCACGCGCAGGGCCCACTGGCTGACCGGCCAGTTGTACCAGATGTCGCCGACCCAGTTGCCCACCTGGGAGCCGCAGAACGCCAGGTTCTGGAAGTCGCAGGGGAAGCTGTTGAAGTCCTCGCCTTCGCCGAAGCGGCCGAATTTCACGTCCAGGGCGCCGTCGAGGTACTTCTGCTTGATCCACAGTTGGGTCAGCCGCCAGGTCTGGCCACGGCCCCAGACTTCCTGGGCCGAGGTGAAGCCACCGACCCGTGGGTCGTTGATCCGGTCATTGCTGATGTTCTGGCCATGGCGCTCGGTGATCGTCAGTTGGAACTCGGCGTCGTGCCAGCCGAGGATCTTCTCCAGGTCCAGGTGGCTGGCGAAGGTGAACTGGTCGCTGTAGCGCGCGGTGCGGTCATGGTCGTAGCCACCCTGCAGGTTGCTGCCCATCTCGCCGGTATAGCCAAGGGTGAAGTCGTAGCCTTTTTCCAGCAGTTCGCTGCGGGTGCCGTCCCAGTCGCCGAGCATCCATGGCGAGTCGCTGGCGAACATTTCACTGGCGCCGACGAGGGGTGACAGGCTGCCGAGCAGGGTGGCAAGGGCAAGGCCCGGGTATCGGGATAGAGGCAGTTGGAGCATGAGATAGCGCTATCTTTTGATTATTGAAAAAACGGCGAACGCATCGACGAGACGGGCCCGTCGATGAGATTGCGTGCAAGGTTCGTGGGTGAAGCGTTTCAGCGTGTGGCGAGGAGGATATAGGGGAAGTTGTAAGAAAAAAAGACAAAATGTCGCAGGGGATTGTTGTCGCTGGGGTAACAGTCGGGCGCGTCGGGGGCTGCTTCGCAGCCTATCCGGCAAGCTGCGCACACAGGGACCGCGCCGTTCTTGAGGTCGGCGCCGGACCTGAGAGCCGGCTTGCCGGCGAATGGGGCGCACAGCGCCCCCTTGCGATCAGAAGGACGTACGCAACCCCACCTGGACGCTACGCCCCGGCGCCGGGGCGATATCCCGCAGGATCGAGCTGGCGTAGCGCACGGTCTGGTCGGTCAGGTTCTCGCCCCGCACGAACGCCAGCCACTGGCTCTGGCCGATGTCGAAGCGATAACCGAGGCTGGCACCGAGGGTGGTGTAGCCATCGGTGCTGGTCTCGTTCGACGGCTTGCGGTGCTGGGAGGCGGCATGCTGGACGTCGACGCGCGCCTGCCAGCGATCGCGCTCCCAGAGCAGGGCACTGTTCAGGCGCAACGGCGCGATGCGCGGCAGCGGCTCGCCGCTGTCGAGGTTCTTGGCCCGGGTGTAATCGCCAGACAGCTCCAGGGCGAAGCTGCCATAGCGGTTCTCGGCCAGTTGCCAGCGGTCCTGGGCCTCGATGCCGTAGAAGCGAGCGCGCACGCCCTGGTACAGGTACTCGGGAATGTCGCCGTGCTCATGTTCGTGGTCATGGTCGTGATCGTCGTCATGGTCATGATCGTGATCGTGACCTTCGCGCAGGTTGCCGCTGCCGATCAGGCCGATGTAGTTGCGAAAGTGGCTGTAGAACACTCCGACGCTGCCCTTGTGGGTGCCATTGTCGAAGCGCAGTGCCAGGTCGCCGGAGATGGCCTTTTCCTTGTTCAGGCCTGGGTCGCCCACTTCGTAGGCGCCGGTGGCCACGTGTGCGCCGTTGGCGTACAGCTCATAGAAGGTCGGTGCGCGTTCGGTGTAGGCGAGGCTGGCGGCCAGCGACCAGACCGGGTCGAACTGGTACACCGCGCCGGACGACAGGCTGGCGGCGGTGAAACTGCTGGCGTCGTCGGCGCCGATGAAGTGCTCGTTGCCCTTGGCGTCCGGGTCGACCCGGGTGTGTTCCAGGCGCGCACCCAGGCTCAGGTTCAGGCGTTCGCTGGCCTGCCACTGTTCGAGCATGAACAGCGCCAGGCTGTCGGTGTCGGTGTGCGGGACGAAGGCTTCCTCACCCAGGGCGGAGAACTCGTTGCGGCTGACCTGGGCGCCGATCACGCCCTCGACCGGGCCGAGTGGCTGGTGGCGCGCTTCGATGCGGGCTTCGTAGCCCTTGTTCTTGAAGGTGGTATGCACTTCGCCGCTTTCGATCTCGCGGTGTTCGTAGTCGGTGTAGCCGGCATCGACCTTGACCGAGCTGAACGGGCCTTGCAGGTCGCGCAGCTCCGAGGCGAAGCCGTAGTGGTCCTGCTGCATGTCCAGGCGTACGCCGGGCTCGGCCACCGAGCCATAGTTGCTGTCGTAGCGGCTGTAGGACAGGCCGGCATAGCCGTGGTCCCAGTGGTAGGCCCCCCCGAGCGCACCGCCGTCCTGGCGTCCGTCGCTGTTCTCCAGGCGGTGGCGGCTGCCCGGTTCGTCGGCATCGCGGACCTTGGAGCTGCGGGCGTAGCCTGGGATGCGCAGGTCGTTGAACTGGCGGCTGTTGGCATCCAGGTGCAGGGCGAAGGCGCCGTTGCCGGCTTCCAGCTTGCCGGCGCTGCTGCGGGTGGTGTCGGCGCCGCCATAGCGCAGTTCGCCGGCACCGTGGATGCCGTCGATGGGCGAGTCGGGAATGCGGTTGTCGAAGGTATTGACCACGCCACCGATGGCATTGCCGCCGTAGAGCAGGGCGGCCGGGCCCCGGACGATTTCGATGCGCTCGACATTGACCGGGTCCAGGGGCACGGCATGGTCATAGGACAGGGACGAGGCGTCCAGGGCGCCCACGCCGTTGTGCAGGATGCGGATACGGTCGCCGTCCAGGCCACGGATCACCGGGCGGCTGGCGCCGGGCCCGAACCAGGTGGAGGCGACACCGGGTTGTTTGTTGAGGGTTTCGCCGAGGCTGCCCTGCTGCTGTTGCAGCAGGTCGTCGCCTTCGAGGACGGTGCTCGGCGTGGCCAGTTGGCGGCTGCCCAGCGGGTTGGCGGTGATCACCTGGGGTTCCAGTTCCACCGCCTGGCTGGGCGTCGAGGCCAGCCAGAGCGCGACGGCGAGTGGGGAGAGACGCAAGGGCATGTGAAGCATGGGGCTGTGACGTTCCTTGGCAGAATAGTTGTGCTGTTACAATATAACATCACTATTTCAGCACAAGGGTATGGCCTCTGGCCAGGGGTTTTGTGTCGTCGATGCCGGCCCCTTCGCGGGCAAGCCGCGCCCAGGGTCTTGGGCGAACCGCATCATCATGGGGGGATCGACTCGAACCCTGTGGGCGCCGGCTTGCCGGCGATGGACCGCAAAATGGCAACCGGCAGCTGCCGGCCCCATCTGCCTGGAACCGCTCCGCCAGCCCCACCGGCCGCTAGACTCGTGTAAGGTGCGCATCTTTTCACCGCTGGAGCACTGGCATGAGCACGGCCCAACACAACGCACTGCACGGCAAGACGCTGGAGCAGATCCTCACCGAGCTGGTGGCCCACTACCAGTGGCAGGGCCTGGCCGAGCGCATCGACATCCGCTGTTTCAAGAGCAACCCGAGCATCAAGTCGAGCCTGACCTTCCTGCGCAAGACACCCTGGGCCCGAGAGCGGGTCGAGCAGCTCTACGTGAAGCTGCAGCGGGCCGGCTGAATGCCGCGTCATCCCTGGCTGGTCCTGGCCGCGCTGCTTGGCTGGAGCGGCCTGGCGATACAGGTCTGGCTGGTGCTGCTGGCGCGTTGGCAGGAGCAGGCCAGCCTGGTCGGCGGCCTGATCAATGTGTTCGGCTATTTCACGGTATTGACCAATACCCTGGTGGCCACGGTGCTGAGCTACCGGGCCTTTGGCAGGGCGTCGCGGGCGAGGGGGATCTTTCTTTCACCCATGGTGAGTTCGGGGATTGCCACGAGCATCGTCCTGGTCGCCGTGGCCTACAACCTGTTGCTGCGGCACCTCTGGCAGCCGCAGGGGTGGCAATGGCTGGCGGATGCACTGCTGCACGACGTGATGCCGTTGGTGTTCGTCCTGTACTGGTGGCTCGAGGTACCCAAGGGCAGTCTGCGGCTCTGGCACTTGCCGGCCTGGAGCCTGTACCCGGCGCTGTACTTCGCCTTTGCCCTGTGGCGTGGGCACGAGATCGGGGTGTATGCCTATCCGTTCATCGATGTGGCCAGCCTGGGGTACGGGCAGGTGATGCTCAATGCCCTGGGGGTACTGGTGGGGTTCTGGGGCATCGGCCTGGTGCTGCTGGGGGTGGATCGTTGGCGGGGCAGGCGGTTGCCGGGGATGGCGCAGTCGCGGTGAATCGCTGGGGCCCCATTCGTGGGCAACTCCCACAGGGGCCGAGTCGACCACAAATGATGCGCTTTGCAGGGGCCCTCTAGGGGAGGGCTTGCCGGCGATGGGGCGCGAAGCGGCCCCAAACGGCATCGGGGCTGCAAACCTCATTCGTCGTCAGCGCTACCGTCCACACGCCAGTAGGCCGCAGCCTTCAAGGCATCCTCGGGCACACCTTTCTCCAGCAGCAACGCCTTGGCCTGGCGGGTCAGGGTTCTTTCCAGGGCGATCCAGCCGTACAGCCGGCCCGCTGGCAGTGCCAGGTGTCGCACCCGGTCGAGCAGGTCTTCCTCGTGGCGACGCACCCAGATCACTTCCACCTGGGCCTTGCTCGGTAGTGGCTGGCGTTCCTGTTCATCCTCGACCTGGATCACCGCCAGTACCTGGCGGCCGGTCGGCAGTTCCTCCAGGCGCCGGGCGATGGCGGGAATGGCGGTCTCGTCGCCGACCAGCAGGTAGCTATCGAAGATGTCCGGCACCACCATCGAGGCGCGCGGGCCGGCGATGTCCAGGGTCTGGCCTGGCGTGGCCTGGGCCGCCCAGGTGGAGGCGGGGCCGTCGCCATGCAGGACGAAGTCGATGTCCAGCTCGTTGGCCTGCAGGTCGATACGCCGTGGCGTGTATTCGCGCATGGTCGGGCGAGCGCCGCCGTCGCGGCCCAGGTCGCGGGCATCGATGGCTTGTTGCTGCTCGGGCGTGAGGGCGAACAACAGCTTGATGTGGTCGTCGCTGCCGAGGCTGGTGAAGCCGGCGAGCTCAGGGCCGCCGAGGGTGATGCGGCGCATGCGCGGGGTCAGCTCGGTGACCCGCAGTACCTGCAGGCGGCGTTGCTTGATCGTGTGGTTGACGCGGTGGATGGTGTCGCTCATGGGGTGTTCTCCTGAACGGAATCGGCCGGCCCGGAGGCGATGGCCTTGGCAGTGTCGTTGAGCAGCGTGCGCACCCGCTCGATCTCTTCGGGCGACCAGCGTCCGCTGTGCATGTGCAGCGCGTGGCGCAGGTTGCCGACGGCTTCGTGGATTTGTGGGGGGCGGTCATGGCCACGCAAGGCGCGCTTGCTCACCTCAATACGCATGCGCACGCCGTCCAGCGCCACAGCCTGGGCGAGCAGGGCGTCGCGGCCGCTGTCGGTGATGGCGTAGAGACGTTTGCTGCCCTGCACCTGGCCGCTGATGAGTTCGGCCTCCTCGAGGAAATTGAGGGTCGGGTAGATCACCCCTGGGCTGGGGCTGTAGCTACCATCGAAGAGGCTTTCGATCTGGCGGATCAGGTCGTAGCCGTGGCCGGGTTGTTCGGCGAGCATCGACAGCAGCAGGAGCTTGAGATCGCCCGGGGCGAACACTCGAGGGCCGCGCTCGCCGCGACCAGGGCGGCGTTCGAATGGGTCATGGTCACGCATGCAAGGCTCCGTCTTTGACGATATATCGCTAGATATTACTCAAGATATATCTTTAGACAAGCCGTGAATGATGATGATTATCATCTGGATATTCGATGCATTTCCCAGGGCTCGGGTAATGCCCATTCAAGGGGCCGCGTGCGCGACCTCCGGCGCCTTGCATTGGGTGGCGCTGCCCGGTTCCAGGTACGGCATGAGGATCGGCGCCATGCCCTTGAGCACCTGCACCGGCAGGGCCGAGGTGAACTTGAACGCTTCGGCCGCGCGCCCTGGGACGAAGGCGGTGAGGGTGCCGAAGTGGTTGTCGCCGAGGAAGAACACGAAGGTGGCAGTACGGTTGAGCGAGCGCGAAGCGATCAGCCGGCCGCCGGCGCCGAAGCTTTCGATGCGGTTGTCGCCGGTGCCGGTCTTGCCGCCCATCACCAGCGAGGTGCCGTCGTGCAGCTTGAAGCTGCCGGAGATGCGCCGCGCGGTACCGGCATCGACCACCTGCGACAGGGCGCCCTTCAGGGCCCGGGCGACTTCCACCGGGAGGATCCGCTGGCCACGGTCCGGGTCGCTGATCAGCTTGGTCTCGTAGGGTGTATCGGCGGCGAAGTGCAGGGTGTCGATGCGCAGGGTAGGCAGGCGCACGCCATCGTTCTGGATGATGCCGACCAGCTCGGACAACGCCGCGGGGCGGTCGCCGGAGCTGCCGATGGCCGTGGCCAGGGACGGCACCAGGTGGTCGAACGGATAGCCCACGCGCTTCCAGCGCTGGTGGATATCCAGGAAGGCCTCGATCTCGACCATGGTGCGGATGCGGCTGTCGCGGGCCCCCTGGTGGCGGCTCTTGAACAACCAGCTGTAGACCTCCTGGCGCTCGAAGCGGCTGGCGTTGATGGTCTCGGTGAGCGAGGCGCCGGGGTTCTTCAGCAGGTAGCCGAGCAGCCATAGGTCCAGCGGGTGGACCTTGGCGATGTAGCCCTGGTCGGGCAGGTCGTACTTGCCGGGGCCATAGGCATCGTACATCTGCGACAGGCGCCCGTCGGTGAGCTTGGCCAGGGCTTGCTTGTCCTTCTGGCTATGGGCGCGGACGAAGGCGTTGAAGGTTTCCTGGCCGGCCTCGGGAAACAGGTAGCGGTGCACCGCGGCCAGGCGCTGCGGGGTGACGCGCATGCTGTCGAGGAAGGTGTCCAGGCGCTGCTGGGAGGTCTTGCGCTGGTACTTGCGCCAGAAGCGCATCAGGTAGCTGGTGCCTTCGCGATCGGCGAAGCGGGCCAGGTACTCCTGGCGGCGCGGGTCGGCATCGTCCTTGAGCAGCGGCTCGCGGTTGTAGGGCTGCTGGTAGGTGACGTAGCGGACCAGGTCGCGCATCAGGCGGATGAACGGCAGGTTGATCGACTCGCGCAGGGCCACCTTGAGGGTCGGGTTGCGGCTGTTGTCTTCCTTGCGGAAGTTGTTGAACACATGCATGCCGCCGCCGGTGAAGAAGGCTTCGCCGGTGTTGGCCGAATACTTGCGCTCCAGGGCGGCATCGAGCATGGCGTCGAGGTTCTGGTCCTTGCTGTTCTGCATCAGCCAGTCCAGCGACCAGCGGGTGATGCGGTCAAGGGCTGCCACCTCGACCTGCTTCAGCTCGGCCACCGGCTTGCCGGCGTACTTGTCGTGCAGTTCGGCGATGATTTCCAGGTAGGTGGTCAGGACCCGCAGCTTGGCCGTCGAACCGAGCTCCAGCTTGCTGCCTTCGTTGATGTCGAACGGCTGGTCGGTGCTGTCGGTCTGCACCCGTACCCGCGAGCCGTCGGCCGTACGCTCGAACAGGGTGAAGCTGTAGCGCACCTGATCGGTGGTCTTGGGCGTGAGCAGGCGCTCGCCGATCAGCCCGATCTGGGCGGCGAACTCGGGGTCGGAGAGGTTCCTCAGGTACTGGCTGACCTGCATCTGCAGGTCGGCCTGCAGGGTACTGGTGGCTGACAGGTCCAGGCGATCGAGGTCGTACAGCGGGCGATTGAGCATGGCCGCCAGGCGGTTGCGGGCCAGGCTGATGCCCTTGTTGGTGATGATCGGCACGATGGTCGGCTGGGCCACCCAGTCACGGTACACCGCCTTGCTGGCCAGTGCCGCATCGGCCAGCGCCTGGTCGATCACGCCATTGGCGCTCAACACGCGGATGTGCGCATCGGTGAGCCGCGCCAGGTCTACCCGGCCCTTGGTCAGGTAGTGGGATGGCCGGCGCTGGGCAATCATCAGCGACAGCACCTGACGCAGGGCCAGGCCGCGCTCGGCCATGCTCTGGGCATCCGTGGCGGTGGAGGCCAGGGCCCGGTTGACCTGGGCGAAGTCGGCGCCATACCAGACCCGCAACCCTTCGGCCATGCCATGCACTTCGCCATGGCCGGGCACGGCCGACAGCGGCACGCTGTTGAGGTAGTCGCGCACGATGCGTTGGCGCGCCACCGTGGTATCCGGCCCGCCCTGGTAGGCGCGTACGCTGGCGGAAATCATCTGGCGGATCTTCTCGGCGCCGGAAACGGTCAGCCCGTCGGGCGAGTGGCGGTATTTCTCCAGCTGGGTGGCCAGGGTGCTGCCGCCAGCGGACTGGCCGGGCAAGGCCAGGTACTTGGCCACCTGGCTGTACGCCGCCTTGGCGAAGCGCGGCCAGTCCACGGCTGGGTTGTTGCGTGGATCGTTCGGGTCGAGCAGTTCGCGGTTCTCGATGAACAGCAGGCTGTTGACGATCACCGGCGGGATCGAGGCGAAGTCCGGGTACAGGTGTTGTGGGTATTTGTATTGATAGAGGGTGTCGCCGCGGCAGTCGGTGATCGACAGGCCGGTCTGGATCTTCTCCACGTAGGGCGCGAACAGGCCGTGCTCGACATAGTTCATCAGCGCCGGCGAAAAACGCACCTGTTCGCTGATCAGATAGTCACGCTTGAGCAGGCGTGGCAGGAACTCGCCCAGCGAACTGTAGCCCAGGCGTTTGTCGAACGGGCCGTCGCCTGGGTAGATGATGGCATCGCTGGGGCCCGGCTCCAGGGAGTAGGTGAGGGTGCTGGCCAGGCGGCTGAACTCCCGCGACTGCAGCTTCGAAGTCTGCACTTCGTCATAGACGGCGAAGCCGATGGCGATGATCGCCAGCAGCAGGACCAGGACGATCAGCCTCCACCACAGGCGGCGTTGGCGTGGGGTCTTTGGCAATGGGGCTTCAGCCAGATGTGTTTCGGGTGCTTCCATTCTGGTTGGTTCCGATTGCCACAGTGCGCCCATAGTCTTCAATCCGGCCGGGTATTTTCGTCTTGCTTGTCTGAAGCTTAGACGTTGGCCGGATTTGGTGAAAAATTTGTAAGAAGCGTCGAAAACCGAGGTGGGAATATGCGGCTTTGGTGCTGCTTCCATTCTTCGGCAATGTTGCTATGGTAGCCGCCCCGATCCGTGGAGAGGGGCTGGAAGGGCTTGAATGCCCTCCGCAAAAGGCTTTTTGACCGAGAATTCTCGCCAAATTTCCTTGTTTATATAGTGAAAAGCCCTACCGGCGGATTCCTATACTGCTCGACCCCTTCGCCCTGCCGGCTGCCTTGCGCAGCGGTGGACGGGCTGGCCCACAAGGCTCGCCCGGCAAGACGACACCCGGCCCATCGGCAGGGTCGGCTCTGCACGAAGGTCATATCCAATAACAAAATGAGGTTGTATTGCTATGCCAGTCGGCAACCACCCTGCCCATGGTGAGACCGCCCAGGGCGGCCCACTCAAGCGAGAACTGGGCGAACGGCACATCCGTCTGATGGCGCTGGGCGCCTGTATCGGTGTCGGCCTGTTCCTCGGTTCGGCCAAGGCCATCGAAATGGCCGGCCCCGCGATCATGCTTTCCTACATCATTGGCGGCCTGGCGATCCTGGTGATCATGCGCGCCCTCGGCGAGATGGCCGTGCACAACCCGGTCGCCGGTTCCTTCAGCCGCTACGCCCAGGATTACCTCGGCCCGCTGGCGGGCTTCCTCACCGGCTGGAACTACTGGTTCCTGTGGCTGGTCACCTGCGTCGCGGAAATCACCGCCGTGGCCATCTACATGGGCATCTGGTTCCCTGACGTACCGCGCTGGATCTGGGCCCTGGCGGCCCTGGGCAGCATGGGGGCGATCAACCTGATCGCGGTCAAGGCGTTCGGCGAGTTCGAGTTCTGGTTCGCCCTGATCAAGATCGTCACCATCATCGCCATGGTCCTGGGTGGCATCGGCATCATCGCCTTCGGTTTCGGCAACGACGGCGTGGCCGTAGGCATTTCCAACCTGTGGAGCAATGGCGGCTTCATGCCCAACGGCGTGACCGGCGTGCTGATGTCGCTGCAGATGGTGATGTTCGCTTACCTGGGCGTGGAAATGATCGGCCTGACCGCCGGTGAAGCGCGCAACCCACAGAAGACCATTCCCCAGGCCATCGGCTCGGTGTTCTGGCGCATCCTGCTGTTCTATGTCGGCGCGCTGTTCGTGATCCTGTCGATCTACCCGTGGAACGAGATCGGCAGCCAGGGCAGCCCGTTCGTGATGACCTTCGAGCGCCTGGGGATCAAGACCGCTGCCGGCATCATCAACTTCGTGGTGATCACCGCCGCGCTGTCGTCCTGCAACGGCGGTATCTTCAGCACTGGGCGCATGCTCTATAGCCTGGCGCAGAACGGCCAGGCACCGTCCATCTTCGCCCGCACCTCGAACAACGGCGTACCGCGCAATGCCCTGCTGCTGTCGATCGGTGCGCTGTTGCTGGGCGTGCTGGCCAACTACCTGGTCCCGGAGAAGGTGTTCGTCTGGGTGACCTCGATCGCCACCTTCGGTGCGATCTGGACCTGGGTGATGATCCTGCTGGCCCAGCTCAAGTTCCGTGCCGGGCTTTCCACTGCCGAGCGCCAGGGCCTGAAGTACCGCATGTGGCTGTGGCCACTGAGTTCCTACCTGGCGCTGGCCTTCCTGGTGCTGGTGGTGGGGCTGATGGCGTACTTCGAGGACACCCGCGTGGCGCTGTACATCGGCCCGGCGTTCCTGGTGCTGTTGACGGTGCTGTACCACGTGTTCCGCCTGGCGCCCAAGGGCCAAGCGCAAGGGGTGGCGAACACCGCCTCCTGACCCAGTGGGCCTGGGGCTGCAAAGCAGCCCCAGGCCACGATGAATGCTTCAGGCCGCCACCTCGCTGTGCGGCTCGAAGCTGTCGGCCCGGGCCAGTTGCCACATGCGTGAGTAGAACTGGCCATTGACCTCGCCGGTGAGCAATTCACCGGGCTTGAGGAACACGTGCATCTGCGAGAACAGCTTGATCTCGGTGGCGCTGATGCGTCGCACCAGGTGCTTGGCCTCCAGCTGCGACGGATGCTCAAGGCCCGCCGCGGCGAGCATCTCGGCCAGGGCGCGCAGGGTGTTGTGGTGGAAGTTGAGCACCCGCTGGGCCTTGTCGGGGACCACCAGCGCACGCTGGCGCAAGGCATCCTGGGTCGCCACGCCGGTCGGGCACTTGTTGGTGTGGCAGCTCTGCGACTGGATGCAGCCGATGGCGAACATGAAGCCGCGTGCCGAGTTGGCCCAGTCGGCACCGATGGCCAGCACGCTGGCGATGTCGAAGGCGCTGACGATCTTGCCGCTGGCACCGAGCTTGATCTTGTCGCGCAGGTTCAGGCCGACCAGGGTGTTGTGCACGAACAGCAAGCCTTCGCGCAGCGGCACGCCGATATGGTCGGTGAACTCCACAGGGGCCGCACCGGTGCCACCCTCCTTGCCGTCGACGACGATGAAGTCCGGCAGGATGCCGGTTTCCAGCATGGCCTTGGCGATGCCCATGAACTCCCAGGGGTGGCCCAGGCAGAACTTGAAACCCACTGGCTTGCCGCCGGACAACTCGCGCAGGCGGGCGATGAACTGCATCATCTCGATCGGCGTGGAGAACGCGGTGTGGCGTGACGGCGAGATGCAGTCCTCGCCCATGAGGATGCCGCGGGTCTCGGCGATTTCCTTGGTCACCTTGTGCTTGGGCAGGATGCCGCCATGGCCGGGCTTGGCGCCTTGGCTCATCTTGATCTCGATCATCCGTACCTGCGGGCTGCGCGCCTGTTCGGCGAAGCGCTCGGGGTCGAAGCGCCCGTCTGGCGTGCGGCAGCCGAAGTAGCCGCTGCCCAGCTCCCAGACCAGGTCGCCGCCGTGTTCGCGGTGGTACGGGCTGATGCTGCCTTCGCCGGTGTCATGGGCGAAATTGCCGAGCTTGGCCCCCTGGTTCAACGCACGGATGGCATTGGCACTGAGCGAGCCGAAGCTCATGGCCGAGATGTTGAAGATCGACGCCGAGTAGGGCTGGCTGCACTGCGGGCCGCCGACCTCCACGCGAAAGCTCGCCGGGTCGGCCAGTGGCGCCGGGCGCATGGAGTGGCCGATGAACTCGAAGCCAGACTCATAGACATCGATGAGGGTACCGAACGGTTTGTCCGAGGCTTCGTTCTTGGCCCGTGCGTAGACCAGCGAGCGCTGTGCCCGGGAGAAGGGCAGGGCGTCGCTGTCGGCTTCCAGCAGGTACTGGCGGATTTCCGGGCGGATGCCTTCGACCAGGTAGCGGATATTGCCGAGGATCGGGTAGTTGCGCCGTACCGCGTGGCGTTGCTGCAGCAGGTCGAACAGGCCGATCAGGCTGAGCACGGCGGTGGCCAGGGTGAATGGCCACAGCCACTCGTGGTGGAGGAACGGCAGGCTGGCCAGGGTGAACAACACGCAGGCAGCGAAGAAGGCATAGCGACTGAGAAGTGACAGGCTCATACGGGGTCCTTGCGAATGGCTCGGTCAGGCTCAGGGCCTGGGCAAACCCCGACCATAGCCCGGTTGGACGGCGCTTTGCCAGCGTGCAGGGGAGGAGAAAAATGAAAATTCGGGTATCGAAAATCATTCTCGATAAATTATGTTATAAAGTATCGATTCAAACCTGAGGTGATTCACCATGAAACCCGATATTCATCCCGCCTACCGTCCTGTGCTGTTCCATGACACCGCTGCCGATGTGTATTTCCTGATCGGCTCCACCGTGGAGACTGACCGTACCCAGGTGCACAGTGATGGCCAGACCTATCCCTATGTGGCCCTGGATGTGTCCAGCGCCTCGCATCCGGTCTACACCGGCCAACAGCGCAAGGCTACCGTCGAAGGGCGGGTGGCTGGGTTCAACAAGCGCTTCGCCGGGTTTGCCGGCAAGGTCAGGTGATACGGTTGCGCTGCTTCATTCGCAGTTAAGGGGCCTGATTGCCATTTGGGGCCGCTTCGCGCCCCATCGCCGGCACCTTCGCCCCCGGCAGCAAGGTTCCGAGCAGGTTCAACGGGTCGCACGCACTGACCATCACCAAGGCGCCGTCCATGCCCCGGCGCCTGACCTGGCGCAACAGCCCGACCGCCTCCGGCAGGGCGAACTGCTCGCCGGCCAGCCCGGCGATGAAGCGCCCACCGCGAATCTCCCCTCGCGCCTCCAGTCGGTGATAGCAGCGCAGCAGGTCGCGCCAGGGCGGCAGGACATCGCTTTCCCGTTCCAGCAGGCGCCAACAGATCACCCCGTAGCGCCGCAGCAAGGTACGGGCGATGTGTTCCAGGCGCTGCTCGGTGTCCGCAGTGCCGCCCCCACGCCGGAGCAGCGCCCAGCGTCCGGCATGGGCCATGCTGCTGGACAGCGGCGGATGGCCACGGCGGCTGTTGCGCGACGTGCGCTTCGCCGCCGGCAGGATCAGGCTGCGCAGGCCGCTGAAACTGTCGGCCCCGACCAACCCCGAACCCACCAGTTCCTGCAGCGCCGTTTCCAGTTCGCTGGGCAGCAGATGGGCCTCGTGGGCCAGTTCGTCGAAGAACAGCGCACCCTGCTCCTGAAGAGCCTGGTGCACCCGTTGCGCACGCGGCGCCAATTGCTCGGGGTCGGGGGTGTTGGCCAGGCTGCGCCACAGCCCGAGGTGTTCGCGGGGCAGCAGCACCAGGGGCGTGCTGGACAGCGTACTGGTGGACACCGTGGCGGCCAGCCGGCTCCAGGCCCATTGACCGCTGCGGCAGGCATCGTCCAGCCAGTACCGGCTGTAGTCCTCGATCCGCGCCGGCAGCAGCTCCGCCTCCCAGGCCCCCGCGGCGCAGGGAAAACCCTGCAACTGGCCGAGCGCCTCGGCCACCGCCTGCGGGCCGCGCAGCCGCGTCCCGGTGGCCAGGTGCTGCCAGTCGAACAGAAAGCGCATGAAGTCCTGCAGGCTGACCGGTTCGATCTCCCGGCGCAGGCGTTTGATCGTGTAGCGGTGGATGCGCGCCAGCAGGTGCCTTTCGCACCATTGCTGCGCTTGCTGGCCGGGGCTGAAGTGACCACGCAGCACATAGCCTTCGCCCTCCAGGCGAGCCAGCGCCTGCTCGATGTCCAGGCTCGGCTGGCCCAGGGGCGCGGCGATCTGCGTCACCGTCAACGGGCCGAAAGCGCTGAGCCGGGCACGCAGCAGTTCGGTCAGCGCGGTATCGGCGTCGATCGGTTGGTCGAAGCCGGGCAGCAGCCCCAGGGGTGGTTCGAGACGGCCCAGGGGATACAGGGCCGTCAGCAGGTCGAGGCGTTCGCGGGCCAGCCACAGGGCCTGCCCTGCATCCTGCAGCAGGCAGGCGCGATCGGCCTTCGCCAATTGATCGAGCAAGCTCTCCCAGCCAGCATTGGCCTGTGCTTCCGCCCGGCTGATCGCACCCAGGCTCATCAGCGCTTCGTGCATCTCGTCGGTGCTGGCCGGTTGCGGCCAGGCTTCGTCCCTTACGGCGGCGATGGCCTCGGGATCCAGCGCGCCCAGGTCGTCGCTGCTGCTTGTCTCGTTCCAGCGTCGGTTGAGCACGGCCTGGGTGCGGCGCTCCTCCAGCGGGGCGTCGTCGAGGAAGGTATACGGCCGTGCATTGAGGATGGCCGAGGCCAGTGGCGAAGGGGCGGGCAGGTCGCGGCTGAGCAGGCGCACCTCGCCGTTTTCCATGCGCCGCAGCAGGGCCAGCCAGCCTTCGCAATCCATGGCGTCGTGCAGGCAGTCGTCGAGGGTCTGCGCCACCAACGGATGGTCGGGGATCTGCCGCTCGCCGACGATGTTCTCGAGGCAAGCGATCTGGTCGGGGAACACCGCGGCGACCAGGTCCTCGCTTTTCATTCGTTGGATCTGCGGCGCCACTTTGCGTCCGCCGACATAGCGCGGCAAGGCCAGGGCCACGGCTGCGTTCCAGCGCCAGCGCACCCCGAACAGCGGGGCGTCGAGCAGGGCCTGGACCAGGATCGGCTCGGCGCTGCGGCTCGCCAGGTAGCGCCAGACCTCGTCCAGCTCGAAGCTGTGGCTGGTGGACAGCGACAGCACGATGGCGTCCTCGCTGGCCGCGGCCTGCAGTTCGAAATTGAAGGTCCGGCAAAAACGCTTGCGCAGGGCCAGCCCCCAGGCACGATTGATACGGCTGCCATAGGGCGAGTGGATGACCAGCTGGGTGCCGCCGGACTCATCGAAGAAGCGCTCCATCACCAGGGTCTGCTGGGAGGGCAGGGCACCGAGGACCTGGTGGGTACGGCCTAGGTAGTCGAGCAACTGGCTGGCGCTGTCCGGGGCCAGTGCGTAGTTTTCCTGCAGCCATGCCAGCACCGTGGCGATGTCGCCGGCGCTGCGCTGCAACTGTTCATCGAGCCGTGCCTGCAGGCGGGCGACCGCGGCGGACAGCTCGTCACTGCGCCCGGGAGCTTCGCCCAGCCAGAACGGGATGGTCGGCGGCAGGCCATGGGCGTCCTCGACCCGTACCCGCCCGGGCTCGACCCGCAGGATGCGGTAGGAGGCATTGCCCAGCTGAAAGATGTCACCGGCGATGCTCTCGACCGCGAAGTCTTCGTTGACGCTGCCGATGTTCAGCGCCTGCGGCTCGAGCAGCACGGCATAGTCGGCGGTCTCGGGGATGGTGCCGCCGCAGGTCAACGCGGTCAGTTGGCTACCCCGGCGCCCGCGCAGGGAGCCGCTGACGGCATCGCGGTGCAGGTAGGCGCTGCGTACGCCCTGGCGGCCATTGAAGCCTTCGGCGAGCATGCGCAGCACGGCCTGGTAGTGTGCTTCGTCCAACTGCGCGTAGGGCGTGGCCTGGCGCAGGCAGTGGTACAGCGCCTGCTCCGCCCAGGGCTGGTTGCTCACCTCGGCGACGATCTGCTGGGCGAGCACGTCCAGCGGGGCCCGGGGGACATGCAGCTCGTCCAGTTCACCACGGCGCACGCAGTCGAGCAGGGCCACGCATTCGATGAGGTCGTCCCGCGAGGTCGGAAACAGCCGTCCCTTGGGCACGCCGTCGATCTGGTGCCCGGAGCGGCCGACGCGTTGCAGGAAGGCCGCGATCGAGCCGGGCGAGGCGATCTGGCACACCAGTTCGACGTCACCGATGTCGATACCCAGTTCCAGCGAGGCGGTGGCCACCAGGACCTGCAGCTCACCACCCTTGAGGCGTTGTTCGGCGGCCAGGCGATATTCCTTGGCCAGGCTGCCGTGGTGCGCCGCCACCGCCTGCGTGCCCAGGCGCTCGCCCAGGTGACGGGTCAGGCGTTCGGCCAGGCGCCGGGTGTTGACGAACACCAGCGTGGTGCGGTGCTCGCGGGCCAGGGCGGCGATGCGGTCGTAGACCAGGTCCCAGACATCCGTGGCCATGACCGCGCCCAAGGGTACGGGCGGGACTTCGATGGCCAGGTCGCGGCGGCGGGCGTGGCCGATGTCGACGATGGCGCAGGGGCGCTCGTGCCCCACCAGGAAGTGTGCGACGCGCTCCACCGGTCGTTGCGTGGCAGACAGCCCGATACGCCGCAAGGGCCTGGCGCACAGCGCCTGCAGGCGTTCCAGGGTCAACGCCAGGTGGCAGCCGCGCTTGTTGCCGGCCAGAGCATGGATCTCGTCGACGATCACCGTGTGCACGTTGGCCAGGCCTTCGCGCCCGGACGCCGAGCCGAGCAGTACATAGAGCGACTCGGGGGTGGTCACCAGGATGTGCGGCGCCAGCTTGCGCATGGCGGCACGCTCCTTCTGCGGGGTGTCGCCGGTGCGCAGCGCGGTGGTGATGCGCGGCGCTTCGAGGCCCTGGGCTTGCAGGGCCTGGCTGATGCCTTCGAGGGGAGCCTGCAGGTTCAGGCGGATATCGTTGGACAGCGCCTTGAGCGGCGAAACGTACACCACCTGGGTTTGGGCGGGCAGGGGGCCGGCGTGCGCCAGGCCCTGGCGGAGCAGTTCGTCGAGGACGGCGAGGAAGGCGCTCAGGGTCTTGCCCGAGCCGGTCGGCGCGGCGAGCAGCATCGATTGGCCGGCATGGATCAGCGGCCAGGCGCGGGCCTGGGCGTCGGTCACGGTGGCGAACTGCTGGCCGAACCAGGCGCCGACGGCGGGGTGGAACAGTTCGAGCACCGGGTGGTGCAGGGCGGGGAGGTTCATGTGTCGTTTATGGCGGGCCTGGGACAGGTTGGCAAGGGGCCGTTCGTCCGCTGAAAGGGCTGCAACGCAGCCCCGATGTCGCTTGACTGGGCCTTGCCCGCGAAGCGGATGGCACGAGGCTTGTCAGCCAGGCCACCCCATGTGATCCTTCCGCGCCTTCAGCCCGCCCAAGAGCCCAGCCCATGAGCAAGATCATTCGCATCGCCGCCGCCCTGCTGATCGACCCCCAGGGGCGTACCTTGCTGGTGCGCAAGCGTGGCACCCAAGCCTTCATGCAGCCGGGTGGCAAGATCGATGCCGAGGAGTCGCCCGCAGCGGCCCTGGTGCGCGAGCTGCATGAAGAACTGGGGTTGCGGATCGACCCGCAGCAGGCCGTCTACCTGGGCAGCTTCAGCGCCCCGGCGGCCAACGAGCCGGGTTTCGAGGTGCAGGCCGAGTTGTTCCGGGTCGACAGTGCCGAGGCCGTGGCCCCGGCGGCGGAGATCGAGGAGGCGGTGTGGCTGGCCGCCGACGAAGTGCCGGCCCAGCCCCTGGCGCCGCTGACCCGTGACCTGATCCTGCCGCTCTACCGCAAGGCCCTCAACGCACCGCGCTGACCCCGTCGAGGGTGGCGAAGGACGTATCCTTGGCCGTCAGCAGGAAGTCGCGCATGTACGGCGCATCGAGCATGTCGGTGCGTACTGCCGCGTAGAGCGTGGCGAACAGGCCCTTCTCGCCCAGGCGCTTGCCCTTCACGTAGCCCCGTGAGCTGTATTCGTGCAGCGCCCAGTGGGGCATGCCGCACACGCCACGGCCGCTGGCCACCAGTTGCATCATCATCACCGTCAGCTCCGAGGTACGCACCGCGGCCGGCTCGATGTCGGCCGGCTCCAGGAAGCGGGTGAAGATATCCAGGCGGTCGCGCTCCACCGGATAGGTGATCAGGGTCTGGTCGGCCAGGTCCTGGGGCACGATATAGGGCTTGCTGGCCAAGGGGTGCTGGTTGGCCACGGCGAGCATGGCCTCGTAGGTGAACAGCGGTACATAGGTGATGCCGGCCAGGTCCAGCGGGTCGGAGGTCACCACCAGGTCGAGGTCGCCCCGGGCCAGGGCCGGCAACGGTGCGAAGGCGAAGCCCGAGGCCAGGTCCAGTTCCACCTCTGGCCAGGCGTCGCGGAACTGGTCGATGGTCGGCATCAGCCACTGGAAGCAGCTGTGGCACTCGATAGCCATGTGCAGGCGCCCGGCGGTGCCACCGGCCAAGCGGGCGATGTCGCGTTCGGCGCTGCGCAGCAGCGGCAGGGTGGCATCGGCCAGTTGCAGCAGGCGCAGGCCGGCGCTGGTGAAGCGGATCGGCTTGGTCTTGCGCACGAACAGCGGCAACCCCAGGCGTTCTTCCAGTTCCTTGAACTGGTGCGACAGTGCCGACTGGGTCAGGTGCAGGCGTTCGGCGGCCTCCACCAGGCTGTCGGCCTCGCGCAGGGCATGAAGGGTTTTCAGGTGGCGGATTTCCAGCACTGCAGCACTCCGGGGAAACACTTGGTAAAAAATACAGGGTGTTGAGTTTCCCTCATGTTGCAGATGCTGTCGACTGGCAACGCCCGCTGACCGCTCGGCGCCATTCATCAAACTGTCACGCAACTGTGGCAGCGCGCCCGCATGAATTTCATCAGACTCGCGCTCTACTGGGGATTTGCATTCTGGTGTTTCTTTTCATGCGGGTTTTACTGGTTTTCTTCTTCTTGCTGTGTAGCGTGCCGGCCAGCTTCGCCGTTCAGCGCTGCGACGCCCAGGTGCCGGTGCAACGGGCCGAGCTGGGCGAACTGAGCCTGGTGTACCAGAGCGTCGGTGCACCGTCGGACCCTGCCTTGCTGCTGGTCATGGGCCTGGGCGGACAATTGATCCACTGGCCCGACGACGTGGTCGAGGCCCTGTGTCGCCAGGGCTTTCGGGTGATTCGCTACGACAATCGGGATGTCGGCCTGTCGCGCTGGAACCAACTGCCGGCCTCGGCCAACTTGACGGTCGAGCTGTTGCGCTACCGCCTGGGGCTGCCAGTGGCTGCGCCCTATACGCTGACCGACATGGCCGGGGACGGTTTGCGCCTGATGGATGCACTCGGGGTCGAGCGGTTCCATGTGCTGGGGGTGAGCATGGGCGGGATGATCGCCCAGCACCTGGCGGCCATGGCGCCCGGGCGTGTGCGCAGCCTGACCCTGGTCATGTCCAGCTCGGGCGCCGAGGGCCTGCCGGCGCCCAGCCCTGCGTTGGTGCAACTGTTGGCGCGCCGCGATGCGCCGAACCGGGCGCTGGCCATCGAGCACCAGGCCGACCTGCTGGCGGCCTTGGGCAGCCCCGAGGTCGCCGATGACCGTGCGGCCCTGCTGCACCAGGCGGCGATGGCCTACGACCGGGCCTTCAACCCGGAAGGGGTGAAGCGCCAGATCATGGCGATCCTCGCCGAGCCGAGCCGGGTGGCGCTGCTCAACCAGTTGCGCGTACCCACGCTGGTGGTGCATGGCACGGCCGACCCGCTGTTGCCGGTGATGCATGGGGTGCACCTGGCTGCGCATATCCGGGGGAGCCAGCTGCGGCTGATCCCGGGTTTGGCCCATCGCTTCCAGGAGCCGTTCAAGGCGCCGTTGCTGGGGGCGGTGCTGCCTTACCTGAAGGCGCATCGTGAAGACCTGACCCACCTTGCCAGGCTTTGACGCTGCACCGTCTCGAGGCCGGTCAGTTAAGCGGCGGGTTGTCATTTTCGGGGCTGCCGGCGATGGGGCCGGTACAGACGCGACCAGTCTCAGTGAAAGCGCATCCACAGTGTCACCAGCACGGTCGCCGCCACCAGCCAGGCCAGCGTGGCCAGGGCCAGCGAGGTCTCCAGGCGCATCCGGTCGACCAACAGGTACAGCGCCGCCAGGTAGACGAAATAGGGAATGATCGACCACATGCCGAACAGGATGGTGGTCTTCAGGTCCGCCAGCGGTCGCCCCTTGCCCACGATGTAGTGGGCGATCAGGGCAAAGGTCGGGAACAACGGCACCAGGCCTGCGATGTAGTAGTTGCGGGTCTTGGAGAGGATGGCCAGGAGCACCACCACGGCGGCACCCAGGCCGGCTTTCAGTACGAGGTCCACGTCGGTTTCCTTCGGCTCAGGCGAGGCCGTATTTCTTCACTTTGTCGAACAGCGTGGTCTTGGCCATGCCCAGCTCCTGGCTGGCTTGGCTGAGGTTGCCCCCGGTGCGTTGCAGGGCATCGCTGAGCAGGTTGCGCTCGAAGGCCTCCACCGCTTCGGCGAAGCCCAGGCCTTGGCTGGCACCGCCGCCGCTTTTCTTGAATGCCGGCAGGCCCAGCGCGTAGCGTTCGGCGACATTGCGCAGTTCGCGCACGTTGCCCGGCCAGTCGTGGGCCATCAGACGCGACAAGGTCTGGCTGTCCAGCTCCGGCACCTCGCGGTCGAAGCGCAGCGCCGATTGCTGGAGGAAGTGCTCGAACAGTTGCAGGATGTCCTCGCGGCGCTCGCGCAGCGGCGGCAGCTCGAGGGTGACCACGTTCAGGCGGTAGTACAGGTCGCTGCGGAACTGGCCGCTCTGGCCCATGGCGTCGAGGTCGGACTTGGTCGCGGCGATCACCCGGCAGTCCACCGGGATGCTCTGGTTCGAGCCCAGGCGCTCCAGGGTGCGTTCCTGCAGCACGCGCAACAGTTTGATCTGCAGGTTGAGCGGCATGCTCTCGACCTCGTCGAGGAACAGGGTACCGCCATTGGCATGCTCGATCTTGCCGATGCGCCGCTTGCCGGCACCGGTGAAGGCGTTGGCCTCGTGACCGAAGATCTCGCTCTCGAACAGGTTTTCCGGCAGGCCGCCGCAGTTGAGGGCGACGAAGGGCTGGCCCTGGCGTCGGCTGAAGTCGTGCAGGCAACGGGCGACCAGTTCCTTGCCGGTGCCGGTCTCGCCCTCGATCAGTACGTTGGCCGAGGTGTCGGCGACGTTGGCGATCAGCTCGCGCAGGTTCTGCATGGCCGGCGAGCGGCCGATGATGCGCCCTTCGAGCGTGCTCTGGCCGGCCAGCTGGCGGCGCAGCGCATGCACTTCGCGGGACAGCCCGCGTTGCTCCAGGGCCCGGCGCACCACGTCCACCAGGCGCTCCGGGGAGAAGGGTTTCTCCATGAAATCGTAGGCGCCGTTGCGCATGGCTCCGACCGCCATGTCGATATCGCCATGGCCGGTGATCAGCACCACCGGCAAGCTGCGGTCGCGGGCCTTGAGCCGGCCGAGCAGTTCCAGGCCGTCCATGCCCGGCAGGCGGATGTCGCTGACGACGATACCGGCGAAGTCGTCGCCGATGCGTTCCAGCGCCCGTTCGGCGCTGCCCACGCCTTCGCAGGCGATGTCTTCCAGGGCCAGTGCCTGTTGGCAGCCGAGCAGCACATGCGGGTCGTCTTCGACGATCAGGACGGTGAGGGGCGCTTGGTTCATAGAGGCTCAGCCAATTCGGTTGGGGGCGTGACCAGGGGCAGGGCGAGGACGAAGGCGGTGCCGCCGCTGGCGGGATGCTCGACGCCCAGGGTGCCCTTGGCGGCGGCGGCGAGGCTCGCCGACAGGGTCAGGCCCAGGCCCAGGCCGTGCTCGCCCGGTTTGGTGGTGAAGAAGGGTTCGAACAGGTGCTTGCGTGCCTCGGCATCGATGCCGTGGCCGTTGTCGCGCACCCGCAGGCGGTACTTGTCGCCCTGCGGTTCGCCTTCCAGCCACAACTGCGGCTGAGGCTGGCCGGCCATGGCGTCCAGGGCGTTGCCGATCAGGTTGACCAGGATCTGCTCCAGGCGGGTCTGGTCGATGGCCAGCCGCTGGTCGTCGAACTGGCTGTGCAACTGCAGGTGGCAGCTGGCGATGCGGTTACCCAGCACCTGCAAGGTGGCCTCCACCGCTTTGGCCAGCGAGGCCTGGCCGCTGTCGTCGCCGCGGCGGGCGAACGAGCGCAGGCTGGCGGTGATGCGGCCCATGCGGTCGATCAGGTCGTTCATGGTGCGCAGGTTGGTGCTGGCGGTCTCCAGGGCACCGCGCTCGAGAAAACGCACGGTATTGCCGGACAGGGTACGCAGGGCCGCCAGGGGCTGGTTCAATTCGTGGGCGATGCTGGTGGACATCTGCCCGATGGCCGCCAGCTTGCCGGCCTGGACCAGTTCGTCCTGGGCGTGGCGCAGGGTCTGTTCGGCATGCCGGCGCTCGCGGATCTGGCCCTTGAGCCGCTCGTTGCTGGCGCGAAGGTCCGCGGTACGCTCGGCGATCCGCCGCTCCAGCTGGCTGTTGGCCTCTTCCAGGGCCTCGCGGGCGGCCAGGCGGGTGGCGATCACCTTGCGGCGCTCGTTCCAGGCGATCGCCAGGATGGCCAGCAAGGCGAAGGCCGCGCCCACCAGGATGCCCTGCACCGTGGATTCGCGGTGCAGGTCCTGCAGCGGAGTGAGCAGGGTGAAATGCCAGGGGGTGTCGGCCAGGCGCCGGGTCTGGGTCAGGTAGGCCACCTCGTGGGGCTTGCTGCGGCCGTTCTCGCTGTTGGCCGGGAAGGTCAGCTTCTCGACGCCATCGGCCAGGGTTTCGCGAGCCAGGGGCTGCAACTCGTTCAGCGGCCACCAGTAGTACTGCAGGCTGCGCGCCAGGCGCTCCTTGATCTGCGGGGTCAGCGGGCGCACCGACTTGAGGCGGCGGGCCGGATCGCTGGAGAGGATGATGATGCCGTTCTCGTCGTTGACGAACGCCTCCAGGCGGGCGCGTTGCCAGCGCTCCTCGAGGGTGTCCAGGCGGACCTTGATCACCGCCACGCCGATGATCTTGCCATGCTCCTCCAGGCCGTGGGCCAGGTAGTAGCCGGCCTCGCCGGTGGTGCTGCCGATGCCATAGAAGCGCCCAGGCTCGCCGCGCACGGCATCCTGGAAATAGGCACGGAACGACAGGTCCTCGCCGAGGAAGGAGTCGGCATCGCGCCAGTTGCTGGTGGCCTGGACCCGGCCGTTGGTGTCGAGGACGAAGATCGCCCGGCTGCGGCTGCGGCGGTTCAGGCCCTCGAGGTATTCGTTGACCCGCTGGCGAAAACCGCTGTCAGGGTCGGTGAGCAACTGCGAGACGCTGTTTTCCAGCTCCAGCAGGCTCGGCAGGTAGGTGTACTTGCTGATCTCGCTCTCGACGGTGCGCGCGTGCAGTTCCAGCTGGCGCTCGCCATTCTCGCTCAGGGCGCGGATGCCGTTGCTCTCGCTGACCAGGTAGCCGGCCATGCCCAGGCCGACCATCAGCAGGATGATCAGGGGCGGTAGGAGCAACTGGCGGATCAAGCGGGATTTCACGGCAGGCTGGGCAGGGCGAAGGAGCGAAGGGTCGCATTTCATCACAGTGGCCTTGTCACCACCAGCATCCGCTGCCCGGCGGGGCCGGGCAGCGGCGTGGGGCCTGCTCAGTGCTGCAGGATCTTGCTGAGGAAGTGCTGGGTACGCTGGTCGCGGGCGGCCTGGTCGCCGAAGAACTCTTCCTTGGTGCAGTCTTCGATGATGTTGCCCTTGTCCATGAAGATGACCCGGTTGGCGACCTTGCGGGCAAAGCCCATCTCGTGGGTCACGCACATCATGGTCATGCCTTCATGGGCCAGTTCGACCATCACATCCAGGACTTCGCTGACCATTTCCGGGTCCAGTGCCGAGGTCGGTTCGTCGAACAGCATGACGATCGGGTCCATCGACAGGGCGCGGGCGATCGCCACGCGTTGCTGCTGACCGCCCGAAAGCTGGCCAGGGTGCTTCTTGGCCTGGCTGCTCAGGCCGACCCGCTCGAGCAGGGCCAGGCCTTTCTTGGTGGCCTCCGCTTCGCTGCGGCCGAGCACCTTGCGTTGGGCGATGGTCAGGTTCTCGGTGATGGTCAGGTGCGGGAACAGCTCGAAGTGCTGGAACACCATGCCGACCCGCGAGCGCAGCTTGGGCAGGTTGGTCTTGGGGTCGGCGATCGAGGTGCCGTCGACCACGATGTCGCCCTTCTGGAACGGCTCGAGGGCATTGACGCACTTGATCAAGGTGGACTTGCCCGAGCCGGACGGGCCGCAGACCACCACCACCTCGCCTTTCTTGACTTCGGTGTTGCAGTCGGTCAGCACCTGGAAGTCTCCGTACCACTTGTTGACGTTCTTGATGGAAATCATACGGCGATCCTTTTTTGCAGGCGCTTGACCAGCCACGAAGCGGTGAAGCTGATGAGGAAGTAGACGACACCGGCGAAGATCAGGAACTCATGGGAGCGCCCGATGATGTCGCCGTTGGAGCGTGCCGAATTGAGGAAGTCCACCAGGCCCACGGTGTAGACCAGCGAGGTGTCCTGGAACAGGATGATGCTCTGCTGCAGCAGCAGCGGGGTCATCTTGCGGAAGGCCTGGGGCAGGATGATCAGGCGCATGGTCTGGCCATAGGTCATGCCCAGGGCCTGGGCGGCGCCCATCTGGCCCTTGGAGATCGATTGCACGCCAGCCCGCACGATTTCGCAGAAGTAGGCGGCCTCGAACATCATGAACGCCACCACGCAGGAGGTGAAGGCACCGACCGGGGTGTCCTCGCCGGTGATCCAGCGCAGCACGAATGGCACGGCCAGGTAGAACCAGGTGATCACCAGCAGCAGCGGGATGGAGCGGAAGTAGTTGACGTAGGCGCCGGCGATGTTCGACAGCAGCTTGCTCGACGACAGGCGCATCAAGGCCAGGATGGTCCCCAGCACGATGCCGCCGATCACGCCCATGACCATCAGCCTGAGGGTCATCAGCATGCCTTCCCAGAGCGCAGGCAGGGCCGGGACGATCTCGGTGAAATCCATGTCCATTACTTACCTCCCACGGAAATCAGGCCAGGTACCGAGACTTTCTTCTCGACCATGCGCATGAGCAGCATCAGGCCCATGTTCAAGGTGAAGTAGATCAGGGTGGCCAGGGTGAACGCCTCGAACAGGTTGGCGGAGAACTCGGCGGTCTGCTTGGTCTGGGCCAGCAGCTCCATGAGGCCGATCAACGAGGCCACGGAAGAGTTCTTGAACACGTTCAGGAACTCCGAGGTGAGCGGCGGAATGATGATCCGGTACGCCTGCGGCAACAGGACGTTGGTGTAGATCTGCGGCATGCTGAAGCCCATCGCACGGGCGGCCGCTTCCTGGCCGCGCGGCAGGGCCTGGATGCCGGTACGCACCTGTTCGCAGACCCGCGCGGCGGTGAACAGGCCCAGGCAGATGACCACGCTGATCAGCGCCGAGGTGGTCGGGTTGAGGTCCTGCTTGAACCATTCCTGCAGGCCTTCGGGCAGCAGGTCCGGTACCAGGAAGTACCAGATGAACAGCTGCACCAGCAGCGGCACGTTGCGGAACAGCTCCACGTAGGCGGTGGCGATGCCGGCCACCAGGCGGTTCGGCACGGTGCGCATGACGCCGAGTATGGAGCCCAGCAGCAGTGCGATGATCCAGGCGGAGACGGCGATGGCGATGGTCCATCCCAGGCCGGTGAGGTACCAGTCCAGGTAGGTTTCGCTGCCCACGCCGGTGGACTTGAAGAACACGCCCCAGTCCCAGTTGTAATTCATCGGGATTTCCCCTCAGACGGTTGTTTCACGGGCACCTTCGAACATCCGAGGGCGGTATGCGCCCTCGGATGAAAGGTTAGACACTAACGAGTGGCCCGTCGGGTTAATTCGCGCTCGAGGTGAGCCACGGGCCACGTTCAGGGGTCAGGACTGCTTTTCGTCCGCTGCCTTGTCGGTCGGCTCGGCGATCAGCTTCTTCAGCTCTTCGCTCATCGGGAAGTTCAGGTTCAGGCCTTTTGGCGGGATCGGTTGCTGGAACCACTTCTCGTAGGTCTTGTTGATCTCGCCCGACTTGTAGTACTCCACGATCGCCTCGTCGACCGCTTTCTTGAACGCCTCGTCACCTTTGCGCACCATGCAGCCGTAGATCTCGTAGGACTGCGGGGTACCGGTGATGACCCAGTCGGCAGGCTTGCGTGCCTTGGCCATTTCGCCGGCGAGCAGGGCATCGTCCATCATGAAGGCCACGGCGCGGCCGCTTTCGAGCATGTTGAAGGCTTCGCCGTGGTCCTTGGCGGAGATCACGTTCATCTTCATCTGCTTGTCGGCGTTCATCGCCTTGAGGATGCGCTCGGAGGTGGTGCCGGCGGTGGTCACCACGTTCTTGCCGGCCAGGTCCGGGAAGTCCTTGTAGGCCGGCTGGCCGTCCTTGACCTTGGTCAGCAGGCGGGTACCGACTTCGAAGATGCCCACGGAGAAGCCGACCTGCTGCTGGCGTTCGACGTTGTTGGTGGTGGAGCCGCATTCCAGGTCGACGGTGCCGTTCTGCACCAGCGGGATGCGGGTCTGGGAGGTGACCAGGTTGTAGCGGACCTTGATGTCGGTGCCCAGTTGCTTTTTCAGGTGCTCGACGACGGCCAGCTGGATGTCGTGGGAGTAGCCCACGGGTTGTGGCTTGCCGGCCAGGTAGGAAAACGGAATGGAGGAGTCGCGGTGCCCCAGGGTGATGGTCCCCGAGTCCTTGATCTTCTTCAGGGTGCCGGTCAGTTCCTCGGCCATGACTGGCGAAGCGATGACCGCGGCCGCGATGGCGGCGCCCAACAGATGACGAACGATGCGCATCAAATTTTCCTCGACGTTGTTTTTTTTATGGAGCCGTTGGCGGACTCTTCGTTCAACGAATACAGCATGAAGCGGTGTGCATTCGGCTACCAAGTGTAGAGCATGACTCATGCCAAGCCCTGATACTGATCATAACGCCGCGTAAATACTGGGGATTAATCTTTTCTGACGGTTTTCCAGGGAATGTTTGTGTACGGATTTCCGAATGGATGGGTGTGAGCCGTTCGGGAATCCGAACGGGTTGGCGGTTGTGTGCAGGCCTGCCATTCGGGGCCGCTTCGCGCTCCATCGCCGGCAAGCCGGCTCCCAGGTTCGGCACCGATCTCAAGAACGGCACGACCACCCTGTGTGGAGTCGGTTTGCCGGCGATGGGCTGCAAAGCAGCTCTATTGGCAGAAGCAGGTCCAGGCCAGGCTCAGGCCGCACGCACGCGCGCACGGTTCGACTCGGCACGCTGCAGGTACTCGCGCAGCCCCTGCTGCTCGGCCTGGCTGGTGAACAGACCCAGCTTGGTGCGGCGCCAGAGGATATCGTCGGCGCTGATCGCCCATTCCTCGCTGCACAGGTAATCCACCTCACGGCTGAACAGGCCGCCGCCGATGGCCTGACCGAGGTCCTCCGGACCCTGCACGCCTTCGAGCAGGCGCCAGGCTCGGCTGCCGTAGGTTTGCACCCAGCGCCTGGCAATATCCTCCGGCAACCAGCTGCAGCGGGCCAGCAGGCCGTCGACCAGGGCCTGGACGGTGGTCATGCGCTCGCCGCCGGGCAAGGGCGCGCTGGCGGTCCAGCTGTCGCGCATGTGGGTGAAGAACGGCCGTAGTTCCGCCATGGCCGACTCGGCCAGCTTGCGGTAGGTGGTCAGCTTGCCGCCGAACACCGACAGCAGCGGCGCCTGGCCCTCGGCGCTGGACAACGCCAGGGTATAGTCGCGGGTGACCGCCGAGGGGTTGTCCGATTCGTCGTTGCACAGCGGCCGTACCCCGGAATAGGTGTGCAGGATGTCGGCCCGCCCGAGCTGGTGGTTGAAGTGCTCGTTGACCACCTTCAGCAGGTAGTCGGTCTCCGCCTCGGTGATCGCCACCTCGGCCGGATCGCCGCTGTATTCGCGGTCGGTGGTGCCGATCAGGGTGAAGCGCTCCAGGTAGGGGATGGCGAAGACGATGCGCTGGTCTTCGTTCTGCAGGATATAGGCATGCTCGCCCTCGTACAGGCGCGGCACGATCAGGTGGCTGCCCTGGATCAGACGGATGCCGTAGGGCGCGTCGAGCCCCAGGTCGTCCTTGATGAAGCTGGCGACCCAGGGGCCGGCGGCGTTGACCAGGGCACGGGCACGGATGGTCTGCCGGCTGCCATCGGCGAGCGACAGCTCTACCTGCCACAGGCCATCGACCCGCTCGGCGCCCAGGCAACGGGTGCGAGTGCGGATGTGTGCGCCTTTCTCGCGGGCGGCCATGGCATTGAGCACCACCAGGCGGGCGTCGTCGACGGCGCAATCGGCGTATTCGAAACCGCGGGTGATGGCGGGCTTGAGCGGGTTGCCCGGGCCGAAGCGCAAGCTGCGCGAGGCGCCCAGGCGCTTGCGCTTGCCCAGGTGGTCGTAGAGGAACAGGCCGGCGCGGATCATCCAGGCCGGCCGCAGGTGCGGGCGGTGGGGCAACACGAAGCGCATCGGCTTGACGATGTGCGGCGCCTTGGCGAGCAGCACCTCGCGCTCGGCCAGCGCCTCGCGGACCAGGCGGAACTCGTAGTGCTCCAGGTAACGCAGGCCGCCGTGGATCAGCTTGCTGCTGGCCGACGAGGTGTGACTGGCGAGGTCGTCCTTTTCGCAGAGCAATACCTTCAGGCCGCGCCCGGCCGCGTCGGCGGCGATGCCCACGCCATTGATACCGCCGCCGATCACGGCGAGGTCGTAGCAATCGGCGAGGGGGAGCAAGGACGAAGCGGGCTGTGACACGGGAAGGCCTCCGGGAGTGCTGTTCATATCGAATGTGAACATTTATGTTCGTTTTCGAAAATACTAGCGCAATGAAACGCCTGTCGCCAGTCAGTCCTTATAGGAAAAGCTGATCAGATGACAAGAAAATGAACATTATCGAACATAAGGTTGGCGCTTTGCGGTGAGGCAGTTGCCGTTTGGGGCTGCAAGGCAGCCCCAGCGCCCTTGAGAAGGAGCGCGAGTGGTCTGGACAGCAGTCCTGGGCTGCTCAGACCACTTCCAGGCGGATCTTGTGCTGGTTGAGTAGCTGGGTCAGGGCGGGAGAGGGCGCCTGGTCGGTCACCAGGCAGTCGACCAGGCTGATCGAGCCGAGGCGTACCATGGCGTTGCGGCCGAACTTGCTGGAGTCGGCGGCGAGGATCACCTGGCGGGCATTGGCGATGATCGCCTGGGATACCCGGACTTCCTGGTAGTCGAAGTCCAGCAGGCTGCCATCCTCGTCGATGCCGCTGATGCCGACCAGGGCGAAGTCGACCTTGAACTGATTGATGAAGTCGACGCTGGCCTGGCCGACCACACCGCCGTCGCGGCGTACGGTGCCGCCGGCCACCAGCACCTCGAAATCATCCTTGGCGCCGAGGATCGCGGCCACGTGCAAGTTGTTGGTGATGACCTTCAAGTGGTTGTGGTTGAGCAGGGCACGGGCGATGGATTCGGTGGTGGTGCCAATGTTGATGAACAAGGAGGCATGGTCGGGAATCTGCCGGGCCACGGTTTCGGCGATGCGCTGTTTCTCGTCGCGCATCTGGTCGGCGCGCATGGCGTAGGCGGTGTTCTCGATGCTCGAATCGTAGGCTGCGCCGCCATGGTAGCGGCGCAGCAGGTTGCCTTCGGCGAGCTGGTTGATGTCGCGGCGGATGGTTTGCGGGGTGACGACGAACAGCTGGGCCATTTCTTCGATACTGACGTAACCGCGCTCGCGCACCAGTTCGAGGATTTGTTGTTGGCGGGGAGGCAGATTCATGGGCGGTCCTTTTGGGCTGCCGGACAAATTCTGCAATGAAACCAAAAGGCAGCGGCAAGCGGCAAGCTACAAGCGACAAGAAAAGCCGAACACGCCAGCCGGTGTCCCTATGCTTGGCTTGCAGCTTGCAGCTTGCAGCTTGCAGCTTGCAGCTTGCAGCTTGCAGCTTGCAGCCTACGCCTCCCAATCGCGGGTACGATCCACCGCTTTCTTCCAGCCGGCGTAGAGCTTCTCCTTCTGCGCCTCGTCCAGCTGCGGGCTGAACTCGCGCTCAATGATCGCCTTGTCGCGCAACTCGTCCAGGCCGCTCCAGAAGCCGCAGGCCAGGCCGGCCAGGTAGGCGGCGCCGAGCGCCGTGGTCTCGCGCATCCTTGGCCGTTCGACGCAGGTGCCGAGGATGTCGGCCTGGAACTGCATGAGGAAGTTGTTGGCCACCGCGCCGCCGTCCACGCGCAGTTCGCTCAGGCGCTGGCCGCAGTCCTGCTGCATGGCGTCGAGCACGTCACGGGTCTGGTAGGCGATCGACTCCAGGGCCGCACGGATGATGTGATCGACCTTCACCCCACGGGTCAGGCCGAACAGTGCGCCACGGGCGTAGGGGTCCCAGTACGGTGCGCCAAGGCCGGTGAAGGCCGGCACCAGGTAGACGCCGTTGCTGTCCTTGACCTTGCTGGCGAAATATTCGGTGTCGAAGGCATCGTTGACGATCTTCAGTTCGTCGCGCAGCCATTGCACGGTGGAGCCGCCGTTGAATACCGCGCCTTCCAGGGCATAGGCCACCTCGCCGCGAGGGCCGCAGGCGATGGTGGTGAGCAGGCCATGGGAAGATTTCACCGCTTTGTCGCCGGTGTTCATCAGCAGGAAACAGCCGGTGCCATAGGTGTTCTTGGCCTGGCCGGGCTCCACGCACATCTGGCCGAACAGTGCCGATTGCTGGTCGCCAGCGATGCCGGCGATGGCGATGCCGCTCTTGGTATGGCCGTACACCTGCGAAGACGGACGTACCTCTGGCAGCATCTGCCGTGGAATGCCAAGGATCTCGAGGAGCTTCTCGTCCCACTGCAGGGTGTGGATGTTGAACATCAGGGTGCGCGAGGCATTGGTGTAGTCGGTGACATGCACCTTGCCACCGGAGAATTTCCAGATCAGCCAGCTGTCGACGGTGCCGAACAGCAGCTCGCCCCGTTCGGCGCGGGCCCTGGCGCCGTCGACGTTGTCGAGGATCCACTTGAGCTTGGTGCCGGAGAAATACGGGTCGGTGACCAGGCCCGTGGTTTCGCGGATGTACGCCTCATGGCCGTCGCGCTTGAGCTGCTCGCAGATCTCGGTGCTGCGCCGGCATTGCCAGACGATGGCGTTGTACACCGGGCGGCCGGTTTCCTTGTCCCAGACCACGGTGGTCTCGCGCTGGTTGGTGATGCCCAGCGCGGCCACCTGGGCATGGCTGATGCCGGCCTGGGCCAGGGCTTCGACCATGGTCGCGCTCTGCGTGGCGAAGATTTCCATCGGGTCGTGCTCGACCCAGCCGGCCTGCGGATAATGCTGCACGAACTCGCGCTGGGAGGTACCGACCACGTTGGCGTCACGGTCGAAGATGATGGCCCGCGAACTGGTGGTGCCCTGGTCCAGGGCGATGATGTAGTTCTTGTCCTGGGTATCTGTCATGTCGGTGGCCTTGCACAAAATAGGAGTAGGTCAGGGCAGGCCGGGCCCGGGGCCCGGCGGCGGCGTCAGGAAACCTGGGTGTCGCCCTGAGGATTATCGTCTGTTTGCCGGTTCGCGGCTTGTGCCATCGGCAGGTGGCGGGCGATCAGGCCGCGATACAAGGCGGCGCCCAGGCAGGCGCCGAGGATCGGAGCGAACAGCGGCACCAGGAAGTAGGGCACGTCGCGTCCGCCGGTGAAGGCGATCTCGCCCCAGCCGGCCAGGAAGGTCATCAGCTTGGGCCCGAAATCCCGCGCCGGGTTCATCGCAAAGCCGGTGAGCGGGCCCATGGCACTGCCGATCACGGCGATCAGCAGGCCGATGAGCAAGGGCGCCATGGCGCCGCGGGGCAGGCCGTTGTCGTCGTCGGTCAGGGCCATGATCACCGCCATGAGGATAGCGGTGATGACCAATTCGACCAGGAAGGCCTGGGCGATGGACAGCGCCGGATGCGGGTAGGTGGAGAACACCGAGGCGAGCTCCAGGCTGGCCTGGCTGCCACGGGCCATGGCGTGGGCTTGTTCGAAATCGAAGAACAGGTTGCTGTACAGGGTGTAGACCAGCGCGGCGGCGCAGAAGGCACCGCAGACCTGGGCGAGGACATAGAACGGCAGCTTGCGCTTGTCGAAGCCGGCGAACAGGCACAGGGCGATGCTCACGGCCGGGTTCAGGTGCGCGCCGGACACGCCGGCGGTGAGGTAGATCGCCATGCTCACGCCGATCCCCCAGATGATGCTGATTTCCCACAGGCCGAAGCTGGCGCCGGCGACCTTGAGCGCGGCGACGCAGCCTGTGCCGAAGAAGATGAGCAGAGCGGTGCCGAGGAACTCGGCCGTGCACTGGCCGGAAAGCGTCGGTTGTCTTGCAGCAGTCGTCATGTATGACCTCGGTTCTTGTTGTTGTGAGGCGCTGGGCGCTCGACAGCAAAGCCCGGTGTCTATCCCCATTGACCCCGGGCGGACGTAAGAAAATGCACCTTAAAAGTGCATAGAATATTCGCAAACGAAAAAATATAGACAAGAAACGCTGATGTCAAAGGTCGAAAGTGAACGGTCGGCCACAATCTGACTGGTTGCATTCACTGCGAACTCGGAGGTCGTGAGGCATGTCAGCCATGTGCTGGCTGGCCTGTAGGATTTGCCCTAAAGTAGCCGCCGACCTGTCATCGACTGGAGCCGTACATGACCCCCGCCCTCGACCTGCTGAAGAAGGCACGTGCCGAACACCGCGTGCACAGCTACGAACATGATCCCAAGTCTGCGTCCTATGGCCTGGAGGCGGCGGAAAAGCTCGGGCTCGATCCCCAGAGGGTGTTCAAGACGCTGCTGGCCTGCAGCGAGAAGGGCGAGTTGCTGGTGGCGGTGGTGCCGGTGGGCGGCACCCTCGACCTGAAGGCGCTGGCCCAGGCGGCGGGCGTGAAGAAATGCGAGATGGCCGATCCAGCTGCAGCGCAGCGCGCCACGGGGTACCTGGTGGGCGGGATCAGCCCGCTGGGGCAGAAGAAGCGCTTGCGCACCTTCATCGACGAATCGGCGCAACAGTTCGAAACCATCCATGTGAGCGCTGGACGACGCGGGTTGGAGGTGGAGCTGGCGGCGGCGGTGCTGGCTACGCATACCCAGGCGACGTTCGCCGGGATTGGGCGGGGCTGAGTTTTTGCCGTTGCGAAGCTTGAGCTGGCCCTTTCGCGAGCAAGCCCAAGCTCCGCTGAAACTCAGGTCGCCGAACTGTAGCGTCGTACCCCGTTCTCCGGGCGTGGCAACTGCGCCGCGACGCTGCCTGGTGCCGGGAACAGCACCAGGTGGTCGGCAGACACGGCAATGCCGACATCCTCGCCGACCTGATGATCGACATGGCTCGGGAAGATCGCCTCCAGCTGGCTGCCGGTGGGCAACAGCAGGCGATACAGGGTAGAGGCGCCGAGGAAGCTCTTGCCGATGATGTTCGCCCGCAGGTCGCTGTCCGGTGCGTAGACGATGTCGTCCGGGCGCAACAGCACATCCACCGAACTGCCTGGCGCCATGATGTAGGCACGGTTGCCGCGCAGCTCGCCCAGCTCGGTATTGACCGCCTCGTGGCTGCTCATCTGCCCGCGGATGAAATAGCCCTGGCCGATGAAGCTGGCCACGAAGGGCGTCTGCGGTTCGTGGTAGAGGTTGTAGGGCGTGTCCCACTGCTCCAGGCGTCCTTCCCTGAAGACGCCCACATGGTCGCTGACGGCGAAGGCTTCTTCCTGGTCATGGGTCACCAGGATGGCACTGGTCCCGCGGCTCTTGAGAATGTCGCGGACCTCATGGCTCAGGCGCCGGCGCAGTTCCACGTCGAGGTTGGAGAAGGGTTCGTCGAGCAGCAGCAGTTGTGGTTCCGGAGCCAGGGCCCGGGCCAGGGCCACGCGCTGTTGCTGGCCGCCGGACAACTCATGAGGATAGCGTCCCCCCAGCTTGCCGAGCTTGACCAACTCGAGCATCTCCTCGACCACCTCGCCCTGGCGTGGATGCTTGCCCAACCCGAAGGCGATGTTCTGCGCCACGGTCAGGTGCGGGAACAGGGCGTAGTCCTGGAATACCATGCCGATCCGGCGTTTTTCCGGCGCGAGGGTGAAGCCGGCGCGGGAAATGACCTCGCCGGCCAGCTGGATCTCGCCTTCGTGCACCGGCTCGAAGCCGGCGATGGCGCGCAGGGTGGTGGTCTTGCCGCAGCCCGAGGAGCCCAGCAGGCAACCGATGTCGCCTGCGTTCAGGTGCAGGTTGAGGTTCTGGACGATGCGCTGGTCGCCGTAGCCGCAGGCGAGGTTGCGCAGGTTGAGCAATAGGGGTTGACTCATGCGTGGTGGTAAGCCGGTTCTACAAGGAATTCCAGAAGGGCCTTCTGCGCATGCAGGCGGTTCTCGGCCTGGTCCCAGGCGACCGAGCGTGGGTCGTCGAGCAGGTCCAGGCTGATTTCCTCGCCACGGTGGGCGGGCAGGCAGTGCATGAACAGGGCGTCGGGTGCCGCCAGGTCGAGCAGTTCGCGGTTGACCTGGTAAGGCGCGAAATGCGCCAGGCGCCGTGCAGTTTCCTCCTCCTGGCCCATGGAAGTCCAGACATCCGTGCTCACCAGGTGAGCGCCGCGCACCGCTTCCTTCGGGTCGCGCATGACTTGCACGCGATCGCCGGCCTGGGCGAGGAAGCGCGGATCGGGCTCATAGCCCTCCGGGCAGGCCACGCGCAGTTGGAAGTCGAACTGGATCGCCGCTTCGACATAGGTGTTGCACATGTTGTTGCCATCGCCGATCCAGGCCACGGTCTTGCCCTGGATCGAGCCACGGTGTTCGAGGAAGGTCTGCATGTCGGCCAGCAGCTGGCAAGGGTGCAGGTCGTCGGACAGGCCATTGATCACCGGGACGCGCGAGTGAGCGGCGAACTCGGTCAGGGTGCTGTGGGCGAAGGTACGGATCATCACCGCATCGAGCATGCGCGACATGACGATGGCGCTGTCGCCGATCGGCTCGCCGCGGCCCAGCTGGGTATCGCGGGGCGACAGGAAGATGGCCTGGCCGCCGAGCTGGATCATGCCGGCTTCGAACGACAGGCGGGTGCGCGTGGAGGACTTCTCGAAGATCATCCCCAGCACGCGGTTCTTCAGCGGCTCGAACAACACGCCGCGGTTACGCAGGTCCTTCAGCTCGATGCCTCGACGGATCACGCCGAGCAATTCGTCAGCAGTGAAATCCATCAGGGAGAGAAAGTGCCTAGCGCTCATGATTGACTACCTTATCTGCAACGGTTTGCAGGTCGACCGTATGGGTTTTCTTGACAACGGGAGTGACCTGCGGCGTAAGCCGCACGGGGCGGACGGAATAGGGAAAGGCGCAATACTATAATTAAATGTCGCCTCAAACCAAGGGGGGAACGGTCGCTCTGTTGCAAAGGATGTCGTAACCCGTTGTGCAGCGACTGTTTTTTATTTTCTACAGGTTTTGTACACGGCTTGCAGGCCGCTTGGCAAACCTTGCGTCGCCAATCGTGCCGCCTGATGTCGCGGGATTCATGCGGCGAACCTCGCTGGTCGGCGCTGCGGGGCGAGCGCATAGTCGCAGTTCCACAACGTCACGGCGGAGGCGGCCATGAGCACGACCTTGCATAACCGAGCCTGTCACCTGTGCGAGGCCATTTGTGGCCTGAACATCGAACTGGCCCACGAAGCCGATGGGCGGGTACGCATCGCCTCGATCAAGGGCGACCCGCACGACCCGTTCAGCCGTGGCCATATCTGCCCCAAGGCCGTGGCCCTGCAGGACATCCAGGACGACCCCGACCGCTTGCGCCAACCCCACCGGCGGGTCGGCGGGGGCTGGCAGCCGATCGCCTGGGACGAGGCCTTCGCCCTGGCCGCCGACAGGCTGTGGAGTATCCAGCAGGCCCATGGGCGCAATGCCGTTGCGGTGTACCAGGGCAATCCCAGCGTGCACAACTACGGGCTGATGACCCACAGCAACTACTTTCTCGGCCTACTCAAGACCCGCAACCGTTTTTCCGCCACCTCGGTGGACCAATTGCCCCACCATCTGGCCAGCTACCTGATGTACGGCCATGGCCTGCTGTTGCCGGTGCCGGATATCGACCACACCGATTTCATGCTGATCCTCGGCGGCAACCCGCTGGCTTCCAATGGCAGCATCATGACCGTGCCGGATGTGGAGAAGCGCCTGAAGGCCCTGCGTGCGCGGGGTGGTCGGCTGGCGGTGGTGGATCCTCGGCGCAGCGAGACAGCGGCGATGGCCGACCGTCACCTGTTCATTCGCCCCGGTGGCGACGCTGCGCTGCTGGCGGCGATGCTCAACACCCTGTTCGCCGAGGGCCTGGCCCAGGGCTCGCACCTGCCAGTGAACGGGCTCGAGCAGGTACGCGAGGCGATTATGCCGTTCAGCGCCGAGGCGATGAGCGGGCTGTGCGGTATCGCGGCGGCCGATATCCGCCAACTGGCAGAGGATTTCGCGGCGGCCGAGCGGGCGGTGTGCTATGGGCGCATGGGCGTTTCCACCCAGGCCTTCGGGACCCTCTGCCAGTGGCTGGTGCAATTGATCAACCTGGTCAGCGGCAATCTCGACCGCGAGGGTGGGGCGCTGTGCACCGAGCCTGCGGTCGACCTGGTGGGCAGTACCTCGGGCGGGCATTTCAACCAGTGGCAGAGCCGGGTCTCGGGCCTGCCGGAATATGGTGGCGAGCTGCCGGTGGCTGCCTTGGCCGAGGAAATCCTGGCGCCCGGCGAGGGGCAGGTGCGGGCGCTGGTGACCGTGGCCGGCAATCCGGTGTTATCCACGCCCAATGGCCGGCAGTTGGACGAGGCCTTGGCGGGGCTCGACTTCATGCTCAGCATCGACCTGTACATCAACGAGACGACCCGTCACGCCGACCTGATCCTGCCTTCTACCTCGGCGCTGGAAAACGACCACTACGACACCACCTTCAACCTGCTGGCGGTGCGCAATGTCACGCGCTTCAACCGGGCGATCCTGCCCAGGCCGGAGGGCGCGTTGCACGACTGGGAGATCTTCGTCGGCCTGGCCAGGGCCTACGCCGAGCGTGCCGGGCTGGCACTCAAGCCGACCCTGGCACCGGCGCAGATGATCGACCTGGCCCTGCGCCAGGGCCGCCATGGCGACGATTCACCCTGGCGGTTGTCGCTGCAGACCCTGGATCGCCATCCCCACGGCCTGGACCTGGGGCCGTTGCGGCCGAACCTGGCCGGGCGCCTGCGCACCGCCAGCCAGGCCATCGAGGCGGCGCCTGCGGCCTTGCTGGACGACCTGCAACGCCTGGCTCGGCAGAGGCCGCCTGCACCGGACCAACTGCTGCTGATCGGTCGCCGGCATGTGCGCAGCAACAATTCCTGGATGCATAATTTCCATCGGCTGGTGAAAGGCAAGCCACGCCATCAGTTGCTGATGCATCCGCAGGACCTGCAGGCGCGCGGGCTGGCGGATGGCCAATGGGTGCGGATCCGCTCGCGTACAGGTGAGCTGGAAGTGCAGGTCCAGGCCAGCGAGGAGATGATGCCGGGCGTGGTCAGCCTGCCTCATGGCTACGGGCACGGGCGCCAGGGCGCGCAATTGCGCATCGCCAGCAGCCAGCCCGGGGTCAGCGCCAATGACCTCACCGACGAGCACCTGCTCGATGCTGTATCGGGCAATGCCGTGCTCAATGGCGTCCCTGTGCATGTGGAGGCCGCCTGAAGGCCGGCAGGGCCGAGCATGCTGCTCGGCTTTCCGTTACAATGCGTCACCGTGCCGACGACCGCGTCGGAAAGTTCAGCCGAGGTGCTCCATGGATATCATCGAAACAATCAAAGAGCAGATTGCCAACAACACCATTCTGCTTTACATGAAAGGCTCGCCGAACGCCCCACAGTGTGGCTTCTCGGCGCGTGCCGCGCAGGCCGTGATGGGTTGTGGCGAGAAGTTCGCCTACGTCGACATCCTGCAGAACCCGGAAATCCGCGCCAACCTGCCCAAGTACGCCAACTGGCCGACCTTCCCGCAACTGTGGGTCGGCGGTGAGCTGGTCGGCGGCAGCGACATCATGCTCGAGATGTTCGAGAAGGGTGAGCTGCAGACCCTGATCAAGGAAGCTGCCGCCAAGGCCAAGGCTTCCGAGGCCTGAATCGGCCATCGTCTGGGAGGCCGCTGACGTATTCACGGCCGGTCTTTCAGCCGCCATTCTGGGGCCGCTTCGCGGCCCATCGCCGGTTTGCCGGCGAGCAGCCTCAATGCCGCTTGCCTGGCTGGCATATGAAACAAGGCCGCTCCACAGGCATGGCGCTATTCTTCATAAAGCGCTGTGCGTGTGGAAGCGGCCTTGTGTCGTGAAAGGACTGCGAGGCAGCCCTGACCATTGCTTGCCTTATTCTTCGCCCATCTGCGACTGCAGGTAGTTCTCGATACCGATCTTGTCGATCAGGCCCAGCTGGGTTTCCAGCCAGTCGATATGTTCTTCCTCGGATTCGAGGATGTCTTCCAGCAGCTCGCGCGAACCGAAGTCGCCGGCAGTCTCGCAGTGGGCGATGGCGGCCTTGAGGTCGACCAGGCCTTTCTGCTCGATCTTCAGGTCGCATTCGAGCATTTCCTTGGTGTGCTCGCCGATCAGCAGCTTGCCCAAGTCCTGCACGTTGGGGATGCCTTCGAGGAAGAGGATACGCTTGATCAGTTTGTCAGCGTGCTTCATCTCGTCGATGGATTCCTTGTACTCGTGCTTGCCGAGCTTGTTCAGGCCCCAATCTTCGTACATGCGCGCGTGCAGGAAGTACTGGTTGATCGCGACCAGCTCGTTTCCGAGGATCTTGTTGAGATGCTGGATGACGCTTACGTCGCCTTTCATGTCGGGTTCCTGCCCTGTAGAAGTGTGCCAATACAAGGAAGTTTGAGCCCGATAACTTCTTCTGTCAAACCTAAGTTATTGAATAATAAGTGAAATTTAATAGGAATAAGAATGTTTGTGAACCGCGTTATGGTGCTAACTTATTGAATTTCAGACATAAAAAAACCGGACACAAGGTCCGGTTCTTCGAATTCGTTGTCTCTAGGCCACGTTGAATTCAACGGGGTAGGGCAGGGCGGCTTGCTGGCTGACCTGCAGGTCGGTCAGGGTTTCGCGGACCACCTGCTTGGCCAGGCAGGCGCATTTGCCGCATTGGCTGCCGACATTGGTGGCGGCTCGGACTTCCTTGTAGCTGCAGCATCCTTCATAGATCGCATCGCGGATCTGTCCGTCGGTAACGCCGACACAAAGACACACATACATAAGGTCAGACCATCGCTGGTTGATTTGATGGCTTGGAGATTAATGGTAATGAGAATGCTTGTCAAAGCGCATTCTCGCCCGGTGCGCATTCGCGCGACCGGCGGTTGGCATTCGGCCTGTCACGCGAAGCCGTGTATGATGGGCGGCCTTTGTCGGATGCCGGGCGGGCCTACCCGTCCGGGCCACGGTTTTTCACCATCATCAGGAGATAACGAATGAGCGTGCTCGTTGGTAAACAAGCCCCGGATTTCACCGTTCCAGCCGTGCTGGGCAACGGCGAGATCGTCGACAGCTTCAACCTGGCTTCGGCCATCAAGGGCAAGTACGGCCTGGTGTTCTTCTACCCGCTGGACTTCACCTTCGTCTGCCCGTCCGAGCTGATCGCCCTGGACAACCGCATTCCTGACTTCCAGGCGCGCGGTGTGGAAGTGATCGGCGTGTCGATCGACTCGCACTTCACTCACAACGCCTGGCGTAACACCCCGGTCGACAAGGGCGGTATCGGCCAGGTCAAGTACACCCTGGCGGCCGATATCTCTCATGAGATCTGCAAGGCCTATGACGTCGAGTCCGAGGGCGGCGTTGCCTTCCGTGGCGCCTTCCTGATCGACAAGAACGGTGTCGTTCGCTCGCAGATCATCAACGACCTGCCGCTGGGCCGTAACATGGACGAACTGCTGCGCCTGGTCGACGCCCTGCAATTCCACGAAGAGCACGGCGAAGTCTGCCCGGCCAACTGGAAGAAAGGCGACAAGGGCATGACCGCTTCGCCGGAAGGCGTCGCTGCCTACCTGAGCGAGAACGCCGGCAAGCTGTAATCGCCCGCGAAAAAAAACCGGCCTTCGCGGCCGGTTTTTTTTCGCTTGGGGTTTCGAGAAAAAGCTGTTCGTGCCCGACTCTCGCTTGCCGCTCAGTCGTTGAAGTCCCGCCAGCCGCCCATTTCCTTCCAGCGATTGACGATGCCGCAGAACAGCTCGGCAGTCTTCTCCGTGTCGTAGCGTGCCGAGTGGGCCTCGCGGCCGTCGAAGTCGATGTCGGCGCTCTGGCAGGCTCGCGCCAGGACGGTCTGGCCGTAGGCAAGGCCCGCCAGGGTGGCGGTGTCGAAGCTCGAGAAGGGGTGGAACGGGTTGCGCTTGAGGTCGTTGCGCGTCACCGCGGCATTGAGGAAGCCCAGGTCGAAGCTGCTGTTGTGGCCGACCAGGATCGCCCGCTTGCAGCCATTGGCCTTCAATGCCTTGCGCACCCCGCGGAAGATGTCGGTGAGCGCGGTTTCCTCGCTCACCGCCATGCGCAGCGGGTGATCCAGCTTGATACCGGTGAACTCCAGGGCCGCCGGCTCGATGTTGGCGCCTTCGAACGGCTCGACGCGGTAGAAGTAGGTGTGCTCCGGGAACAGGAAACCCTTCTCGTCCATGCCGATGGTGACCGCGGCGATCTCCAGCAACGCATCGGTGGCGCAGTTGAAGCCACCGGTCTCGACGTCGACCACCACCGGCAGGTAGCCGCGAAAACGCTCGGCCATCGGATGGCGCGAACCACCGCCTTGACCTTCCTGGTCATCATCAAAGAGAACTTCGCTCACGCCTTGCCCTCCAGCAGGCGCCAGCGCAGTTTTTCACCGGCGCGCAGCGGGACCACGGTGTTGTCGCCGAACGGCAGGCTGTCCGGGGCGGCCCACTCTTCGCGGACCAGGGTAATGGTGTCGGTGTTGGCCGGCAGGCCATAGAAGGCCGGGCCGTGCAGGCTGGCGAAGCCTTCCAGCTTGTCCAGTGCGTTGCGTTGCTCGAATGCCTCGGCATACAGCTCGATGGCCGCATAGGCGGTGTAGCAGCCGGCGCAGCCACAGGCGGCTTCCTTGGCATGGCGGGCATGCGGCGCCGAGTCGGTGCCGAGGAAGAACTTGGGGTTGCCGCTGGTGGCCGCGTCCAGCAGCGCCACCTGGTGGGTGTTGCGCTTGAGGATCGGCAGGCAATAGAAGTGCGGGCGGATACCGCCCACCAGCATGTGGTTACGGTTGTACAGCAGGTGCTGGGGGGTGATGGTCGCGCCGACGTTGGCGGGCGCCTCGGTGACGAATTGCGCGGCATCGGCAGTGGTGATGTGCTCGAACACCACCTTCAGCGTGGGGAAGCGCTCGACCACACGCCGCATATGCTCGTCGATGAAGCGCTTCTCGCGATCGAACACGTCGATTTCCGCGCGCGTCACCTCACCGTGCACCAGCAGCGGCATACCGGCCTCGGCCAGGGCCTCGAGGGCTGGGAAGATATTGTCGATGCTGGTCACGCCCGAATCGGAGTTGGTCGTGGCGCCGGCCGGGTACAGCTTGGCGGCGTACACGAAACCGCTGGCCTTGGCCGCGCGGATATCCTCGGGGCTGGTGCGGTCGGTGAGGTACAGCACCATCAGCGGCTCGAAGCGGCTGCCGGCAGGCCGCGCGGCGAGGATACGCTCACGGTAGGCACCGGCTTCGGCGGCATCGCGCACCGGCGGAACGAGATTGGGCATGACGATGGCGCGGGCGAAGGTGCGCGCCACATCGCCGACGGTATGGGGGAGGACGGCACCATCGCGCAGATGGATGTGCCAGTCGTCGGGGCGCAGGAGGGTCAGGCGATCGGACATTGGGGATTCCAGGCGGTTCGAACTCAAGGACGAATGCTACCGGAAAACCCCGGGGCGAGCACGGCTATCAAGTTTTCCGGGCGGCGTCCGATAGCCTGCTGGTAAGCCGCCAGAATCTGTGGAGCCGCCTGTGCGCCAGCGTTACCTAGCCCTGTTCACCCTGCTTGCCAGCCTGCCGGCTGGGGCACTGACCTTCCAGACGCGCGTGGAGAACATCGCCTGGACAGTCGAGGGCGATCAGTTCGAATGCCGGCTGGTCCAGCCGATCGACGGTTTCGGCAGTGGCGAGTTCGTGCGGCGAGCCGGTGAACAGGCGGTTTTCCAACTGCGCTCGCACAGCAACGTCCTGGGCGCAGGCTCGGCGACCTTGCTGGCCGCCGCGGCGCCCTGGCAGCCCGGGCGGGGCGACATCAACCTCGGCGCGGTACGACTGGGGCGCAGCGGGGTGCTCTTGAGCTCCTCCCAGGGCCAGGCCAGCCGTTTGATCAATGGCCTGCTCGATGGGCGCAGCACGGTGGTGCGCAACTACACCGGCGAAGGTGGCAGGCCCATGGAAGTGCGCGTGCTGCCGGTGAGTTTCGCCAAGGCCTACAGCGACTACCAGCTGTGCGTGGGCAAGCTGTTGCCGATGAACTTCGACCAGATCCGCCAGACCCAGGTAGGCTTCCCCAGCGCGGGCATCGACCTGGACAGCGCGGCCCGCGCCCGCTTGGACGTGATCCTCGACTACCTCAAGGCCGACCCGTCGGTGAACCACATCGAGCTCGACGGTCACTCCGACAACAGCGGCAATCGCCTGACCAACCGTGACACCTCGCGGCGCAGGGCCCTGGCGGTCGCCGACTACCTCAAGGCCCACGGCGTGCCCGACGAGCAGATCAGCGTGCGCTTCCATGGCGAGCGCTACCCGCTGGTGAAGAACAACAGTGCCGCCAACCGTGCGCGCAACCGCCGGGTCAACATCACCCTCGATCGTGTCACGCCGGTCGAGCAGCCCCAGCAAAAGCCTGCTGCGCAGCCACCTGCGGCGCCGGCAGCCAACGCACCGGCCCCTGCTACCGCCGTACCACCGGCCGGCAAGGCGTCCTGAGTGCGACCGGTGGTCGCGCTCTCGACAGTTCTTGTCGCTTTGTCGTCACAAGCTGTCGCCCCACTGTAAATTTTTCGGCAGGGCCGGTAGAATCGACGGCTTTCCGTACAACCCCGTGGAGTGATGGCATGGCGGACGTAAAAAAGGTCGTACTGGCGTATTCCGGCGGCCTTGATACTTCGGTGATTCTCAAGTGGCTGCAGGATACCTACAACTGCGAAGTGGTGACCTTCACCGCTGACCTGGGGCAGGGCGAGGAGGTCGAGCCGGCCCGCGCCAAGGCACAGGCCCTGGGCGTGAAAGAAATCTACATCGACGACCTGCGCGAAGAGTTCGTGCGCGATTTCGTCTTCCCGATGTTCCGCGCCAACACCGTCTATGAAGGCGAGTACCTGCTGGGTACTTCCATCGCCCGTCCGCTGATCGCCAAGCGCCTGATCGAGATCGCCAACGAAACTGGCGCCGACGCCATTTCCCATGGCGCCACCGGCAAGGGCAACGACCAGGTGCGCTTCGAGCTGGGCGCCTATGCGCTCAAGCCAGGCGTCAAGGTCATCGCGCCATGGCGCGAATGGGACCTGCTGTCCCGCGAGAAGCTGATGGACTACGCCGAGAAGCACGGCATCCCGATCGAGCGCCACGGCAAGAAGAAGTCGCCGTACTCGATGGACGCCAACCTGCTGCACATCTCCTACGAGGGCGGTGTCCTGGAAGATACCTGGACCGAGCACGAGGAAGACATGTGGCGCTGGAGCGTCTCCCCGGAGAACGCCCCCGACAAGCCGACCTACATCGAGCTCACCTACCGCAACGGTGACATCGTCGCCATCGACGGCGTCGAGATGACCCCGGCCACCGTGCTGGCCACCCTCAACCGCATCGGCGGCGAGAACGGCATCGGTCGCCTGGACATCGTCGAGAACCGCTATGTCGGCATGAAGTCCCGCGGCTGCTACGAAACCCCCGGCGGCACCATCATGCTCAAGGCCCACCGTGCCATCGAGTCGATCACCCTGGACCGCGAAGTCGCTCACCTGAAGGATGAGCTGATGCCCAAGTACGCCAGCCTGATCTACACCGGCTACTGGTGGAGCCCGGAGCGCCTGATGCTGCAGCAGATGATCGACGCCTCCCAGGTCAACGTGAATGGCGTGGTGCGCCTGAAGCTGTACAAGGGTAACGTCGTCGTCGTCGGCCGCAAGTCGGACGACTCGCTGTTCGATGCCAACATCGCGACCTTCGAGGAAGACGGTGGCGCCTACAACCAGGCCGATGCCGCTGGCTTCATCAAGCTCAATGCACTGCGCATGCGCATTGCCGCCAACAAGGGCCGTTCGCTGCTCTGATCGGCATGTAGGGCAGACAGACCCCCGGCCTTGTGCCGTAATGCTGCTCACTTAAGTCGGATATGACATCGATTGGGGCTGCCTTGCAGCCCTTCGCGGGCGAGCCCGCTCCTACAGGATCGTGCATTCCTCGAGGTTTGCAGCGTAGCTTGTGGGAGCGGGC
>NZ_JBCGFQ010000026.1:0-79125 GCF_040984075.1 Pseudomonas sp. I2 | reverse complement strand
CCGCATCCGCATCCGCATCCGCATCCGCATCCGCATCAGCATCAGCATCAGCATCAGCATCAGCATCAGCATCAGCATCGGCGTCAGCATCGGCGTCGGCGTCGGCGTCGGCGTCGGCATCGGCATCCGCGTCGGCGTCAGCATCCGCGTCAGCATCCGCGTCAGCGTCAGCATCAGCATCAGCATCAGCATCCGCGTCAGCATCAGCGTCGGCGTCGGCATCCGCATCCGCATCGGCATCGGCATCGGCATCGGCATCGGCATCGGCATCGGCATCGGCATCAGCATCCGCATCGGCATCGGCATCGGCATCGGCATCAGCATCAGCATCAGCATCAGCATCGGCGTCGGCGTCGGCGTCGGCGTCGGCGTCGGCATCGGCATCCGCGTCGGCGTCAGCATCCGCGTCAGCATCCGCGTCAGCATCCGCGTCAGCATCAGCATCAGCATCCGCGTCAGCATCAGCGTCGGCGTCGGCATCCGCATCGGCATCGGCATCAGCATCCGCATCGGCATCGGCATCGGCATCGGCATCGGCATCGGCATCGGCATCGGCATCAGCATCAGCATCGGCATCGGCGTCAGCGTCAGCGTCAGCGTCAGCGTCCGTGTCATCAATATCTGGTGCAGTTACTTCGACTGGGGCCGAGATATTTCCTGCAGCATCGGTCAACGTCACCGTGAGGGTTTCTTCGTTGACCTGGGGGGAATTCAGCACAACTTCGAAGGTGCCATCGGGACCTACGGTACCGGTACCGATCACCTTGCCATCGGCATCCTTGATGGTGACGGTGGTATTGGGTTCGCCCTTGCCGCTGACGGTGGTGCCATCGGCACTGACGGCTAAATCTGTCGGCGCATTGGGGGCCGTGGTGTCGTCTGCGGTGATCGTGCTGGGAGGGGACACATTGCCAGCAGCGTCAGTGAGGGTGACTTCGACTGTTTCGCCATTGGTTTGCGGGGTATTCAGGTTGACGTGGAAGTTGCCATCCGAGCCCACGATCCCTGTGGCGATGACTTGCCCATTCGCGTCCTTGACCGTCACAGTCAAACCCGGCTTGCCCCTGCCGCTCAGTACCGTTCCGGCACTATTGAAAGCAAGGTCGGTAGGCGCATCCGGTGTAGTCGAACTGGCATCACCGCCGCCGCCGCTGCCGCTACTGCTTCCGCTACCATTGAGGAAGAACATCGAGGCAAGGCCGCCAACCCCCAGCAGACTCAACCCCCAGGTCACCCAGTCCGGCGTCGCGGCAGCGGTCAGATCATCAAGGGCGCCGATCTCGCTAAAGGTAAAACCGGAGTACGGTGAAGAGTAACTTCCCAGGAGCAGGGTCCCATCGGCCTCTTCCAGTACCAACTGGTTGGCCTCGCCACTGGCCACAAAGAAATTCTGGACCGTGACCGTGCCACCGGACTTGAGCGTGATGACCAGGTTCGTGCCCGACTGTTGCATCGACTGGATGCTACTCGGGCTAATGGGCACTTTTACAATACTGGTTCCGTTCAGGGCGACGTTACCGAACGCATGTTCGGTCGCCGCCCCCGTCGCCTTGTCGACAATTACAATATTATTCATCGCACACCTGTCTTTGCTTCAGCTAGTCAATCCCATAACAAAGCAACCCGAACGCGTGCGCAGCCGCTTAAAAGGCGACTGGGCATTCGAATGAGCGAAAGTTATATAAAAAGATTCAGTCCAGAGGCTGGACCTAGCCCACACCCGAGCGCTCACTGGGCACGTGATATTTCACGCGCCCAGTAAGCGTTGAGTTTGAATTGCATAAGGGAATTGCAACGACATGCTGCATGGGGGTGAGACAATAGAACCTGCGTTCGCAGAGGGACCTGATCACCTTAGAGACTCCCTGTCTGTTACCCGTCATCGGGGTTCGCGCCCTTTCTCCAAGCGTCCCGAGCACACTTGTAAAAGGTGCAAGAGGTCAGCGTAAACCCGTCGCGATCGGACTTCTCAAGCACACTAAATAACGGGTCGCTTGCGGGGATACTAGCAATCAAAAAACCGGCGTCAAAGAAAAAGTTCAACTTGTCAATACCCGCACAAAAACAATGTAAAACCCAGTTAAACATTGATGAGCAGACAATTAGAACCTGCGACTACTGGGTGACAATTTCATTATCATAAAATAATATCCAGGTAGACCTACCCGCACACTTGCCCCCCAGTACATGCCAACGCCATTCGTGTGTCGTTACTAAAAAAGATTTCTCAGCTGAGCTGATGTTTCCGCTCTTTGCAGGTGCACAGCCTCGCCGTGTCCGAGAGCCGCCAAGGGCAGGCAGAACGGCATCGATTGGTAATGAAATCATGATGGCCCTGGAACCATCGCCCGCGTATAACGGCGAACCGGGCCTGCCCTGCCATGGTCCTAGTAGCAGGCGCAGGCGTTTTGGCCTGCCCCTTCGTGGTTACTTTTCGGAGATTCAAATGCGCATCCATTCCCGCGTCATCGGTGGCGCACTCATCGCCACCTTGCTGATCCAGCTGACGGCCTGCGGCACCTTGTTCTACCCAGACCGTCGCGGTCAGATCGAAGGCAAGATCGACCCTGTTGTCGCCGCCATGGACGCCATCGGTATTCTTTTCTATGTCATTCCCGGCCTGATCGCCTTCGGCATCGACTTCGCCACGGGCGCCATCTACTACCCCGGGGGCCACACCGCCCAAGTCGACCCTGCCAAGCTCAAGCCCGCCATCGACGCCGACGGCCGGGTCGACAACACCAGGCTGCAGGCTATTCTCGAAAGCGAACTGGGCCAGCGCCTGCCGCTGAACGACCCGCGGCTGATCCAGCACCGCGGCAGCGTCGAGCAACTGGCCGCCTACGGCCTGGTACCGGCCGCCTGACAAGGACGACACCCGCGGCATGACCCAACCCGCCGAACATCGACACCTGCTGCGCCTGGCCACCCGTGCTTCGCTCGCGGTGGCCGGCATCCTGGTGCTGAGCAAGGCAGTGGCCTGGTGGCTGAGCGGCTCGGTCAGCCTGCTGGCGGGCCTGACCGACTCGGCGCTGGACGCCGTGGCCTCCTTCCTCAACCTGCTCGCCGTGCACTATGCCTTGCGCCCGGCGGACGACGACCACCGCTTCGGCCATGGCAAGGCCGAGGCCCTGGCCGGCATGGCGCAGGCGCTGTTCGTCGGGGTCAGCGCGGTCCTGGTCGGGGTGCAGGCGGTCGAGCGCCTGCAGTCGCCGCAGCCGTTGGGCGACACAGCCACCGGCATCGGCGTGATGTTACTCTCGCTGGTCCTGACCCTGGCCCTGCTGGCCTTCCAGCGCAAGGTCATCCGCGCCACCGGTTCCACGGCGGTGCGCGCCGACTCGCTGCACTACCGCTCCGACCTGCTGCTCAACGGCAGCATCCTGCTGGCCCTGCTGCTGGCTCGCTTCGGCTGGCCGCAGCTGGATGCCGTGTTCGGCCTGGGGATTGCCTTCTACATCCTCTGGAGCGCCACCCAGATCGCCCGCGAGAGCACAGCGATCCTGATGGACAAGGAGCTGCCGGCCGACATCGGCGAGCGCATGCTCGAGCTGGCATGCGCCATCCCCGGGGTCAGGGGCGCCCACGACTTGCGCACGCGGGTGTCGGGTAGCCACTGGTTCGTCCAGTTGCACTTGGAGCTGCCTGGCGAGTTGCCGCTGCATGAGGCCCATGAGCTGTGCGAGCAGGCGTCGCAAGCGATCCGCCAGCGTTATCCGAGGGCGGATGTGTTGGTGCATGCCGATCCAGTTTGATGCAATCGCGCAGCCCATGACGCCAAGCTCGCGCCCATGAAAAAAGGGAGGCCATTGGCCTCCCTCTGGGAATTGTCGTCCGTGCTCGGCACTTGTGGCGCCGGCTCACCTCACGCCGTCTTCTGGACGGTGCGTAGCCCGGGGGCCTGGCGGGTCCTGTTGGATGGCCTGGCCGCGACGGCCCTCCTGGGGCCTGTCGCCGTGGACTGAAGTCCGGGCAGTGATTCTGTGGATAAAGATACGGGAAGCACCGCAGCAGAGGATTGCGAATATTGCTCTGATAAATAGCACTTGCGCAATTTTTCACCCTGGATCGATAATCCTCAGCAATCCGAACAGAAAAGGTCCCCTCCATGAGCAAGCTCGACCGCTATGACCTGAGCATCCTCGCCGAATTGCAGCGCGATGCGCGTATCTCCAACCAGGAACTGGCCGAACGCATCGGCCTGTCCCCCTCCCCTTGCTCGCGGCGGGTCAAGCAACTGGAAGACGACGGCTACATCTCGCGCCAGGTGGCGCTGCTGGATCGCAAGAAACTCGGCCTGAGCCTCACGGCCTACGTGCTGATCGGCATGGACCGACACACTCCCGAGCGCTTCGAGGCTTTCGAGGCGGCCATCCGCAGCCTGCCCCAGGTTCTGGAGTGCAGCCTGGTCACCGGTATGGATGCCGACTACCAGCTCAAGGTGGTGGTGCCGGACATGGACCACTACCAGAAACTGCTGCTAGGCAGCCTGACCCGCATCGAGGGCGTCACCAGCGTGCGCTCGAGCTTCGTCCTCAACCAAGTCCTGGCCAGCACCGAGCTGCCCCTGACCCACCTGCGTTGACCGCCCCGGCGCCCGGTGTATGATCGGGCGCTCAGCCTGCCTGGAGAACACCGATGGATCCTGCAGTATTCGAAGAATGGATGATGATCGTCCTCGTCACCGTGTTGATCGGCTTCATGGGCTTCATCGTCTGGGACCTGGCGAAGAAGTCCAAGGCGGGCCGTTTCGGCACCCTGATCCTGTTCTTCGTCCTGGGCCTGGGCGTGCTCGCCTTCATCATCAAGAGCGTGGTGGTGGGGTTCCTGGAAGGGGTCTAGCGGCTTTGCGCCGATGCACATCAAGCGGTGCTTTGGGGCTTACCTCCGTCTCAAACCTTCGGCGAGACTTCGCGCCAGCAGCCCTGCTCCAGCCCCTCGATCGTCCAGTCGCCAATCCGCACCCGCACCAGGCGCAAGGTGGGCAACCCTACCGCCGCCGTCATGCGCCGCACCTGGCGGTTACGCCCCTCATGGATCACCAGTTCCAGCCAATGGGTCGGCACGCTCTTGCGAAACCGCACCGGCGGGTTGCGCGGCCACAAGTCAGGCTCGTCCAGGCGACGCGCCTCGGCTGGCAGGGTCGGCCCGTCATTGAGTTCGACACCGTCACGCAGGCGCTGTAGCTGCTCTTCGCTAGGCTCGCCTTCCACCTGTACCCAGTAGGTTTTCGCCAGTTTGTGCTTCGGGTCGGCGATGCGCGCCTGCAGGCGGCCGTCATTGGTCAGCAGCAACAGGCCTTCGCTGTCGCGATCCAGGCGCCCGGCCGGGTAGACACCCGGGATATCGATGTAGTCCTTGAGCGTGGCGCGCCCTTCGCCGTCGCTGAACTGGGTCAGCACGTCGAACGGCTTGTTGAACAGGATCAGGCGGGGCTCGGCCGGTGGCGCCTTGGGTTGGCGCCTTGGACCGGCAGGCCGCACCGGGGGGCGGCGTGGCTTGGAACGGGGTGGCAGGGACATGGATCCTCAGCGGAACGGCGGCTCGTCGAAGCTGCGCAGTTTACGCGAGTGCAGCGAATTGAGCTCGGTACGCAGCAGGTCGAGGGCGGCGATGCCAATCTTCAGGTGCTGGCTGACGGCGCGGTTGTAGAAGGCATTGGCCGAACCGGGCAGCTTGATCTCGCTGTGCAACGGCTTGTCCGAGACGCACAGCAAGGTGCCATATGGCACACGCAGGCGATAACCCTGGGCAGCGATGGTGCCGCTTTCCATGTCCACCGCCACGGCACGGGACAGGTTGATCAGCGGCCGCTCCTGGGCCCAGCGCAGTTCCCAGTTGCGGTCATCGTAGGTCAGCACGGTGCCGGTGCGCAGGCGCTTCTTCAATTGCTCGCCACGTTCGCCGGTGACCTGCGCCGCCGCCTCCTGCAGCGCCAGCTGCACTTCGGCCAGCGCCGGGATGGGGATGTTCGGCGGCACCACCCGGTCGAGGATGCCATCACGGCGCATGTAGGCGTGGGCCAGCACGTAGTCGCCGATGGTCTGCGACTGGCGCAGGCCGCCGCAGTGGCCGATCATCAGCCAGCAGTGCGGGCGCAGCACGGCCAAGTGGTCGGTGATGTTCTTGGCGTTGGACGGGCCGACCCCGATGTTGACCAGGGTAACCCCATCGCCATCCGCGGCGATCAGGTGGTAGGCCGGCATCTGGTAGCGGTGCCAGACCACGCTGGCCACCAGGGCCTGGGTCTCGCCATCGTCCATGCCCTTCTCGATCACCACGTTGCCCGGCAGCACCATGCGCACGAAGCGCGGATCGTCGCGCAGTTGCTCCAGGCCATGGCCGATGAACTGGTCGACGTAGCGGTGGTAGTTGGTCAGCAGGATCCAGGGCTGCACATGGCGCCAGTCGCTGCCGGTGTAGTGCACCAGGCGACGCAGGGAGAAGTCTACGCGGGCGGCGTCGAACAGCGCCAGCGGCAGGGTTTCGGCGCTGCCCCAGTCGTACAGGCCATCGGCGATGTTGTCGGTGGCCGCCGACAGGTCGGTGCTGGGGAAGACCCGCGCCAGCTCCGCGGCGGTGATGCCGCTGCCGGCCAGCTCGTCGCCCTGGTCGACCACGTAGGGGTAAGGGATGTTCTGCTCGCTGACACCGACTTCGAGGGTCACGGTGTAGTCGTGCATCAGCGGCCGCAGTTGCTCCAGCAGATAGCCACGGAAGGCCGCCGGCTGGGTGATGGTGACGCTGTAGGTGCCGGCCACCTGGACCTTGGCATAGGCCCGGGTGGTGGCGGCGACCTCGCCCTGGCTGTAGTAGGTCAGGCGCAGGGCCGGGTAGCGAAACAGCGCGCGCTGGTCGTCGTCCGGCTCGGTGCGGTCCTTCAGGTAGCGCTTGAGGGCCTGGCTGAGGGCCCCGGTAGCCTGTTCATGCAAGGCCGCCAGACGGTCGACGGCCTGTTCAGGGGTATCAACGACTACAAACGCTTGGCTCACGCTGGGCTTCCTGTCTTCTGGGCATGCATGGCTCCATCTTGCCTGCGTTCGAAGGCAAATACATCCCCATGGAGCGGCGTTGCCCTCTTCGCGGGGGAGCCAGCCTGCCAGCGACGGGGCGTCTCAGAGCGGCCAGGCAGGCGTCGCCCGGGCCACCAGCGCCTCGACGTCGACACCTCGCGGCAGCGCGCCATAGACCCTGCCGCCCCCCGCCAGACGGCTACCGATGAAGGCATCGCTGACCACCGCGTTGCCCGCCTCCAGCAACAGCTTGGCCTGCAGGGCCAGGGCAATGTCCTCGGTCAGCTGGCGGGCGCGGTATTGGATATCACCGGTGTCGGCGAAGGCGCCCTTGAGGTTGCCGATATGCGCCGCCAGGCGCGGGTCGCCATGGCCGTCGCCAAGCTCGGCGAACAAGGCGTCGAGCACGCCAGGCTCCTTGGACAAGGCGCGCAGCACGTCCAGGCATTGCACGTTGCCCGAGCCTTCCCAGGTGGAGTTCACCGGCGCCTCGCGATACAACCGCGGCAGGATGCTCTCCTCGACGTAACCGGCACCGCCCAGGCATTCGGCGGCCTCGTTGATCATCCCCGGGGCACGCTTGCAGATCCAGTACTTGCCCACGGCCGTCACCAGGCGGGCGAAGTGCGCCTGCTGCGGATCGTCCAGCTGGTCCAGGGCCTGGCCCATGCGCAGGCTCAAGGCCAGCGCCGCCTCGCTTTCCAGGGCCAGGTCGGCGATCACGTTCTGCATCAGCGGCTGCTCGGCCAGCACACGGCCGCCGACCTTGCGGTGGGCGCAATGGTGCGCGGCCTGGGTCAGGGCCTGGCGCATCAGGGCGCTGGAGCCGACCATGCAGTCGAAGCGGGTCATGGCCACCATCTCGATGATGGTCGGCACGCCCCGCCCTTCCTCGCCGACCATCCAGGCCAAGGCACCGCGGAACTCCACCTCGCTGGACGCATTGGAGCAGTTGCCGAGCTTGTTCTTCAGGCGCTGGATGTAGAACTGGTTGCGGCTGTCGTCGGGGCGATGGCGTGGCAGCAGGAAGCAGCTCAGGCCCTTGTCGGTCTGGGCCAGGGTGAGGAAGGCGTCGCACATCGGCGCCGAGCAGAACCACTTGTGACCGACCAGTTCATAGGCCTGGCCGGGCCCTGGGGTGCCGACCGGATAGGCGCGGGTGGTGTTGGCACGCACATCGGTGCCGCCTTGCTTCTCGGTCATGGCCATGCCGAGGGTCACGCCGGCCTTGTGTCGGTCGCCGACATTGCGCGGGTCGTATTCGCGGGCCAGCACCTTGGGCAGCCAGTACTCGGCCAGCTCCGGTTGCAGCCGCAGGGCCGGCACCGCAGCGAAGGTCATGGTCAGCGGGCAGCCGGTGCCGGCCTCGGCCTGGCTGTGCAGGTAGGTCATCGAAGCCCGTGCCACGTGTGCGCCTGGTCGCGGCTCGGCCCAGGGCAACGACGGCAGGCCGTGCTCGACCGCCGTGCGCATCAGTTCATGGTAGGCCGGGTGGAACTCCACCAGGTCGATACGGTGGCCATAGCGGTCATGGCTGCTGAACTCAGGCTTGTGCGCATTGGCCAGGAAGCCCGCCGCCATCAAGGGGCCGCCGGCCAGGGCACCGTAAGCGTCGATCCGCGACTCGGCCCAGCCGGCCCCGAAGCGCCGTGACCACTCCTGCAGCGGCTGGTCGAGGCGGTACAGGTTGGCGCCATCGAGGGCAGGCGGCTGGTTGGTGACTTCGTGGGTTTCAGCGAACTGGTGCAGGTTCATCGTGGGCTCCTGGATCCGGTCATGCCTGGAAACCCCAGTGAAGCATCCCTGCCCGGCCAGTCAAAGTGACATAAATGACTAACTGGGGGTCATTTGCCGGCCGAGGGCGATAGGACGCTAGAAACGCTTCATCCCCGACGCAGCCCGGCTGGGCGGCAACTGTACCTGGGCCACGGCAAGGGTCAGGGTCAGGTCGAAACGGCTGCCCAGGCCGGGGGTCGACTCATGGGACAGCCGGGCGCCGATCAGTTCCCCCAGTTGCCGGCAGATCGACAGCCCGATGCCCAGCCCCCCGTAACGGCGGCTCATGGAACCATCGACCTGGAAGAAACGCTGGTAGAGGGTCGCCTGGTCCAGGTCGTCGAAGCCGATGCCGCTGTCACTGACGGTGAAGGTCAGGGCCAGGCTGTCCGGCCCCAGGCGCCGACCACGGACCTGGACCGTGACACCGCCCTGGTGGGTGAACTTCAGGCCGTTGTCCACCAGGCAGGCCAGGCAGCGCAGCAGCTTCTGCGCATCCCCGATCAGTTCGTCCGGCAGGTCGGCCGGAATATCCAGGCTCAGGTACAGCCCTTTGCCCAGGGCCCGCCCGGCGAAGCCCGCACGCAGCTCCTGAAGCTGCCGGCGCAGGCCGAACGGCGCCGCCTGGGCACGCAGGCGGCCAGCCTGCAGCTCGGTGAGGATGAGGATGTCGTCGACCATGGCCATCATGTCCTGGGCCGAACCGCTGGCCGTACGATGGTACTGAGCCTGCTCGGCACTCATCGGCAGGGTGTGCATCAGCTCCAGCGAGCCGATCACGCCATTCATCGGCGTGCGCAGCTCGTGGGTCACGGTGGCGAGGAATTCGTCCTTGAGCTGGTTGCTGCGGGCCAGCTGCTGGTTGAGCTGCTCCAGGGCACGGCCGGTGTCACGCAGGGTCTGGGCCTGCTCCTCGCGCAGGCTGTTGATACGGTCGGCCAGGGCCAGCGACAACAGCGCCACCTCCAGCGCGGAGCCGATCTGGCTGGCATACATGGTCAGGAACACATTCGGCAGGTAGCCGAGCACCATCAGGGTGTTGACCAGGCCGCCCAGCAGGAACGCGGTCCAGGCGATGATGAACCAGCGCGCCACCCGCAGACCACGCCACCATGCGTAGAGCCCGGCACTGAAGATGCTGATGGTGAACAGCAGGGCCAGCACCGTGGCCATGCGCAGGGCGATGCCGTAGCGCATGCTCACCGCCAGCAGCATGACCAGCGCGCCACCGGCCATCAGCCCCTGCAGCAGGCGATCGAAGCCGCGGCTGAGCGTGCCCATCTGCAGGAAATGCCGGGCGAACTGGCAGCCGAACAGGCCAGCGGCACCGATGAACAGCGGCGTCGCGGCATTGGCCCACCAGGGGCTGTCCGGCCAGAAGTAGGCGACGCCGGCACCATTGACCGAGACCTGGTAAAGCCCGAACGAGGCGATGTAGAGGATGTAGTAGAGGTAACTGACATCGCGCACGCTGACATAGATGAACAGGTTGTACACCAGCATCACCAGCAGCACGCCGTAGATCATGCCCAGCACGTACAGGCGGGCGGGCTGGTCCTCCAGGTAGGCCTCGGCCGACCAGAGTGCCACTGGAGCCTGGATCGATCCCTGGCTTTGCAGGCGCAGGTAGGCGGTGGTCGCCTGGCCTGGGGGCAAGGGCAGCTCGAACAGGTAGTTGTTCTGGCGGATCTGCCGGCTGGCGTAGGGCAAGGCGTCGCCGGTGCGCTGCGCCAAGTGGTAGCCACCTTGGCCGTCCGGCAGGTACAGCTCCACGTGATCCAGCGGCGGATAGGCCAGCTCGAGCAGCCACTGGCGCGGCGCGGCAGTGGGCGGCGCGACGTTGCGCAGGTCGATCTTCAACCAGAACACCGAGGTCGAATACCCGGCGTTGAGCACCTCCTCATGGTGCAGGCGGAAGCGGCTGGCGAAGGCTGGCGAGCTGACCTGGGCGATGCTGGCGCTGGCGTCGCGGTCTTCGTAGACCTGCATGGCCTTGCCCAATGGAAGGTGCCGGGTGGCATTGTCGAAATCGACCGCCCCGGCGAACACAGGCAAGCAGCCCAGAAGCACAATCAGCAAATAGCGCATACAGCCCCAGCATGGCGTGTCCGGTCGCGTCGCGGTGGCCTCCCATCCCTTTGAGACGACGAGTTCCGACAAAGCCCGTTCATCGAGTTATCCGAGCACTCTAGCATAGCTTTTCGACATGGCCAGCAGCCATCTAAAAATTTAGAAGAAGCCCTCTAAATCAATGCTTACAGAGGCACACAAAGACGAAAGCCGACCGATCGATCAGCCGACCCCACTCGCCAGGCAATCCGCCCAAACAGGTTTGGTGGTAAGCTCGCCGACCATGAATACCTACAGCTCCCGCCCCGTTGTCCTCTGTCTCTCCGGCCACGACCCCAGTGGCGGTGCCGGCCTGCAGGCAGATATCGAAGCCCTGATCGCCCAAGGCTGTCACGCCGCACCCGCGGTGACCGCCCTGACCGTCCAGGATACCGTCAATGTTTCCGACTTCCGCGTGCTCGACCGCGAGTGGGTGCTGGCCCAGGCCAATGCCGTGCTGGCCGACTCCAACGTGGCAGCGGTCAAGCTCGGCATGCTCGGCTCGACCGAGATGGTCGATACCGTCGCCGAGCTGCTGGCTGCCCACCCGCACCTGCCGTTGGTCTGCGATCCGGTTCTGCGTGCCGGCGGCGGTGGCCGCCTGGGCAAGGACGAGGTCGGCTATGCCCTGCGTGAACGTCTGCTGCCGCTGGCCACCATCGCCACACCGAACCTGCCGGAGGCGCGCATCCTCGCCGAGCTGCCCGAAGGCACGGCCGACGAATGTGCGGAGAAACTTCTGCCGTTCTGCAGGCATCTGTTGATTACCGGCGGTCACGGCGAAGAAGAGGAAATCCACAATCGCCTCTATACCCGTGACGGCCGGCGCGACACCTGGACCTGCCAGCGCCTGCCGGGCAGCTACCACGGCTCGGGCTGCACCCTGGCCAGCGCCCTGGCCGGCCGCCTGGCGCTCGGCGAGCAGTTGCAAAGCGCCGTGCGCAGCGCCCTGGACTACACCTGGCGCACCCTGCGCGACGCCGAGCAGCTGGGCAAGGGCCAGTTCGTGCCGCGCCGGCTGCCCCTGGACTTCTGCTCCTGATCCCTGCATGCGAGGCTTTCAGATGAAGTTACGCGGTTTGTACGCGATCACCGACAGCCAGTTGCTCGCCGGTCGCTTCCTGTCCCATGTCGAGGCCGCCCTGGAAGGCGGCGTATGCCTGTTGCAGTACCGCGACAAGAGCGACGATGCGGCGCGCCGCCTGCGCGAGGCTGAGGCGCTGCTGAAGCTCTGCGAGCGCTACGGCACCGCCCTGATCATCAATGACGACGCCGAACTGGCCGCACGCCTGGGCGTCGGCGTGCACCTGGGCCAGACCGACGGCCCGCTGACCCCAGCCCGTGCGCTGCTCGGGCGCCACGCGATCATCGGCTCCACCTGCCACGCCCAGCTCGAGCTGGCCGAGCAGGCCGCCGCCGAGGGTGCCAGCTACGTGGCCTTCGGCCGCTTCTTCAATTCCGTGACCAAGCCCGGCGCACCGGCCGCCAGCCTCGATCTGCTGGGCCAGGCCCGCGCCCGCGTTAAGCTGCCGATCGCCGTGATCGGCGGCATCACCCTCGACAATGCCGCCCCGCTGGTCGCCCAAGGTGCCGACCTGCTGGCGGTGATCCATGGCCTGTTCGGTGCCGACAGCGCGCAGGAAGTCACCCGCCGCGCCCGCGCCTTCAACGCCCTGTTCGCTTCCTGATTCGAGAGAAAACCCCATGTCCCGTTCCGAATCCCTGTTCGCCCAAGCCCAGAAGCACATCCCAGGCGGCGTGAACTCGCCGGTCCGCGCCTTCCGCAGCGTCGGCGGCACGCCGTTGTTCTTCAAGCACGCCGAGGGTGCCTACGTCATCGACGAAGACGACAAGCGCTACGTCGACTACGTCGGCTCCTGGGGCCCGATGATCCTCGGCCACAGCCACCCGGACGTGCTGGACTCGGTGCGCAAGCAACTGGAGCACGGCCTGTCGTACGGCGCACCGACCGCCATGGAAACCGAGATGGCCGACCTGGTCTGCTCGATCGTGCCGTCCATGGAGATGGTGCGCATGGTCAGCTCCGGCACCGAGGCGACCATGAGCGCCATCCGCCTGGCCCGCGGCTACACCGGCCGCGACGCGATCATCAAGTTCGAAGGCTGCTACCACGGCCACTCCGACAGCCTGCTGGTCAAGGCCGGCTCTGGCCTGCTGACCCAGGGCGTACCGAGCTCGGCCGGCGTGCCGGCTGACTTCGCCAAGCACACCCTGACCCTGCCGTTCAACGACATCACCGCGGTCGAGAAGACCCTCGCCGAGGTCGGCCAGACCGTCGCCTGCATCATCGTCGAGCCGGTGGCTGGCAACATGAACTGCGTACCACCGGCCCCAGGCTTCCTCGAAGGCCTGCGCGAGCAGTGCGACAAGCACGGCGTGGTGCTGATCTTCGACGAAGTGATGACTGGCTTTCGCGTATCCCTCGGCGGTGCCCAGGGCCATTACGGCATCAAGCCAGACCTGTCGACCTTCGGCAAGATCGTCGGTGGCGGCATGCCGGTCGGCTGCTTCGGTGGCAAGCGCGAAATCATGGAATGCATCGCCCCGCTCGGCCCGGTCTACCAGGCCGGCACACTGTCGGGCAACCCGCTGGCCATGGCCGCTGGCCTGACCACCCTCAAGCTGATCAGCCGCCCGGGCTTCCACGATGAGCTGAGCGCCTTCACTAGCCGCATGCTCGACGGCCTGCAGCAACGTGCCGATGCTGCCGGTATCCCGTTCGTCACCACCCAGGCCGGCGCCATGTTCGGCCTGTACTTCAGCGGTGCCGACGACATCGTCACCTTCGACGATGTGATGGCCAGCGACGTGGAACGCTTCAAGCGCTTCTTCCACCTGATGCTCGACGGTGGCGTGTACCTGGCCCCGAGCGCGTTCGAGGCCGGCTTCACCTCCATCGCACACGGCGAGGCCGAGCTGAAGATCACCCTGGACGCCGCCGAGCGCGCCTTCGCTGCCTTGAAATAAGGTGTATGAGCATCTGTAGGAGCGGATTGCCCGCTCCTACAGACAATGTGAACACCGTCACACTGTCGAGGTTTGCGCCACAGCGACGCACCCTGTGTAGAAAATCGAGTAAAACTTTGTAAGGTTGGCGCTGCTTATCCCATAATGTGCCACCAGAGACATTGGCCGCAGCTTTGCAGAGGTAAGTCGATCCCCATGAACCGCACCGGCCGCGCCCTGACCCTGGGCTGCCTGCTGCTTCTCCAACCCCTGCTGGCCCTGGCGGAGGGCGGCAACTCGTTGCTCATTCCGGCAACGGGGCGCTGCACCCTCAATACCCAGCCAGAGGACCTGGAGAACGCCCTGAAGGCCTGCGAGCAGACGGCGGAGTCGGGGGATGCCCAGGCGCAATACGAACTGGGCGAGTTCTACTACAGCACCCAGGCGCCCCGGGACCTGAACAAGGCGCTCAACTGGTTCGAGAAAGCCTCGCTGCAAGGCCATGCCCAGGCCCAGTACCGCCTGGGCGCCATGTTCTTCCGTGGCGAAGGGGTCCCCGCCAACAATGTCCAAGCCTATATCCTGCTGAAGATGGCGGCGGTCAATGGCGACGAGGAGGCCCTGGACCTGGCCGACGAAGTCACCGAGCAGATGCCCCGCGACGAACTGGAGCACGCCACCCAGGTACTCGGCCAGATCTTCCGTCGCTACCTGCTCGAACTGCAGAACGCCGAAGGCCGCACGCCCTTCTCCCCCCTGCCCTGAGGGGCCGCCTCACTTCTCCGGCATCGGCATGGGGAACGGCATCACGTTGCCGCCGCCCTTGGCCTCGCTGATTTTCGCCGTACCCAGGCGCTCCACCTCGTCGATGCGCACGATCGAATGCATCGGCACGAAGCTGCGGATCACGCCCTCGAACTGGGCCTTGAGCTTTTCCTCGCTGGGGTCGACCACCACTTGGGTGCGTTCGCCGAAGACGAACTCCTCGATCTCGAGAAAGCCCCACAGGTCGCTCTGGTAGATCTGCTTGGCGTACATCTCGAACACCTGGCCCTGATTCAGGAAGATCACTTTGTAGATAGCAGGTTCGCGTTTGCTCATGATCGACGGATTGACATGGTTGGATAAAAAGGGCCGCATCATAGCAGACCGCCGACCCTAGGAAGTGCAGGGATCCACCTTTATAATGCGCGGTCCACAGCACCAGCAGCAGATGATTCGCCATGACCCGGAAGCTCTACATAGAAACCCACGGTTGCCAGATGAACGAGTACGACAGCTCGCGCATGGTCGACCTGCTGGGCGAACACCAGGCCCTTGAGGTCACCGAGCACGCCGAGGATGCCGATGTCATCCTGCTCAACACCTGCTCGATCCGCGAGCGCGCCCAGGACCGGGTGTATTCCAAGCTGGGCCGCTGGCGCGAGCTGAAGGACCGCAACCCGGAGATGGTCATCGCCGTCGGCGGTTGCGTGGCCAGCCAGGAGGGCGAGGCGATCCGCAAGCGCGCGCCCTATGTCGACGTGGTCTTCGGCCCGCAGACCCTGCACCGCTTGCCGGAAATGATCGACGCCGCGCGCAGCACCCGCCAGCCGCAGGTCGACGTGTCGTTCCCGGAGATCGAGAAGTTCGACCACCTGCCCGAGCCGCGCATCGACGGCCCGACCGCCTTCGTCTCGGTCATGGAAGGCTGCAGCAAGTACTGCACCTTCTGCGTGGTGCCCTACACCCGTGGCACCGAGGTCAGCCGGCCGTTCGACGACGTACTGGCCGAAGTCATCCACCTGGCCGAGAACGGCGTGCGCGAGATCACCCTGCTGGGACAGAACGTCAACGGCTACCGCGGCCAGACCCACGACGGCCGCCTGGCCGACCTCGCCGAGCTGATCCGCACGGTGGCGGCGGTCGATGGCATCGAGCGGATCCGCTACACCACCTCGCACCCGCTGGAATTCTCCGACAGCCTGATCCAGGCGCACGCCGAAGTGCCGCAGTTGGTCAAGCACCTGCACCTGCCGGTGCAGGCCGGCTCCGATCGGGTGCTGGCAGCCATGAAGCGCAACCACACGATCCTCGAGTACAAGTCCAAGCTGCGCAAGCTCAAGGCCGCGGTACCGGACATCTGCATCAGCTCCGACTTCATCGTCGGCTTCCCCGGCGAGACCGAAAAGGACTTCGAGCAGACCATGAAGCTGGTCGCCGAGGTCGGTTTCGACTTCTCCTACTCCTTCGTCTACAGCCCGCGCCCAGGCACACCGGCCGCCGACCTGCCGGACGACACGCCGGAAGAGGTGAAGAAGCAGCGCCTGCAGTTGCTGCAGCACCGCATCGACCAGCAGGGCTTCGAGATCAGCCGGCGCATGGTGGGCAGTGTCCAGCGCATCCTGGTCACTGACTTCTCCAAGCGCGACCCGGGGCAGTTGCAGGGGCGCACCGAGAACAACCGAATCGTCAACTTCCGCAGCGATAATCCCCTGCTGATCGGCCAACTGGTGGACGTGCGCATCGAGGAAGCCCGCCCGCACTCGCTGATCGGGGCGCTGATTCATTGATTCGCGCCTGGGGGGTTGCTTTGCAGCCCATCGCCGACAAGCCGGCTCCCACAGGGTTCTGCGCCGATCTCGAGAGCGGCTCGGTCTCAATGGTAAGCCGGCTTGCTGGCGATGGGCCACGAAGCGCCCCCGGGCCACGCCCCCGGCAACGACCCTTGATCGTTTCAGTGCTTTCGCCACTGGCATTCAAGGGTTATTCTTGAGTTCACACCCATTGCCGTCGAGCGGCTAAAAACGACCTTGAACGCACCCATACAACCCCATCGCTTCATCCTCGAACCCTTCGAGGCCCACCGTTTCGCCAACCTGTGCGGCCAGTTCGACGAGCACCTGCGCCTGATCGAACAACGCCTGGCCATCGAGATCCGCAACCGCGGCAACCAATTCGAACTGATCGGCGACCCCAAGACCACCTCTGCCGCGGAACAACTGCTGCGCCGTCTCTACCGCGAGACCAAAGGCAGCGAGCTGTCGCCGGAAACGGTCCACCTGTACCTGCAGGAATCGACCGTGGAAAACATCGACAACCCGGCCGTCAACGAAGTCAGCGTGTCGCTGCGCACGCGCAAGGGCAACATCCGCCCGCGCGGCGTCAACCAGCAACGCTACGTCAAGGAAATCCTGGCCAACGACATCAACTTCGGCATCGGCCCGGCCGGTACCGGCAAGACCTACCTGGCCGTGGCTTGCGCCGTCGATGCCCTGGAGCGCGAACAGGTACGGCGTATCCTGCTGGTGCGCCCGGCGGTCGAGGCCGGCGAGAAGCTGGGCTTCCTGCCCGGCGACCTGGCCCAGAAGATCGACCCGTACCTGCGTCCGCTCTACGACGCGCTCTACGAGATGCTCGGCTTCGAGCACGTGGCCAAGCTGATCGAGCGCCAGGTGATCGAGATCGCCCCGCTGGCCTACATGCGCGGCCGCACCCTGAACAACAGCTTCATCATCCTCGACGAGAGCCAGAACACCACGCTCGAGCAGATGAAGATGTTCCTCACCCGCATCGGCTTCGGCTCGACCGCGGTGATCACCGGCGACATCACCCAGGTCGACCTGCCGCGCGGCACCAAGTCGGGCCTGGCCCATGTGATCGAGGTGCTCAAGGACGTACCGGGCATCAGCTTCACCCACTTCCAGCCCAAGGACGTGGTCCGTCACCCGCTGGTGCAACGCATCGTCGAGGCCTACGACCGCTTCGACGCCCGCCAGGCCAAGCCCGAGGCACCCGCCAGCGATGCTTGAACTCGACCTGCAACGGGCCACGGACGCCGCTGCCCCCGATGACGCCGCTTTCCGTCGCTGGTGCGAGCTGGCGCTGCGCCAGCGCAGCGCCGACTCGGAAATGACCATCCGCCTGGTCGACGAGGCCGAGGGCCGCGAGCTGAACCACACCTACCGGCACAAGGACTACGCGACCAACGTGCTGTCGTTCCCCGCCGACGTCCCCGACGAGCTGCTCGACATTCCCCTGCTGGGTGACCTGGTCATCTGCGTACCGGTGGTCGAACGCGAGGCTGCCGAACAGGGCAAGGCCCTCGAGGCGCACTGGGCGCACCTGGTCATCCACGGTTGCCTGCACCTGCTCGGCTACGACCACATCGAGGACGACGAGGCCGAGGAAATGGAAGCGCTGGAACGAACATTGCTGGCGGAACTGGGTCACCCGGACCCGTACGCCGATGACGAAGTCACTCCTACCGATATCTGCAAGGATCACGAGTAACCGCCATGAGCGAAGACCGATCGAGCAACGGGCAGAAGTCCTGGCTGGGTAAACTGACCCAGGCTTTTGCCCATGAGCCGAAGAACCGCCAGGAGCTCCTCGAGCTGCTGCGCGAAGCCCATCAGAACAAGCTGCTCGACAGCGAGGCGCTGACCATCGTCGAAGGCGCCATCCAGGTCGCCGACCTGCAGGTGCGCGACATCATGGTGCCGCGCTCGCAAATGATCAGCATCAAGGCCAGCCAATCGCCACGCGAATTCCTGCCGGCGGTGATCGACGCCGCGCACTCGCGCTACCCGGTGATCGGCGAGAGCCACGACGATGTGCTCGGGATCCTCCTGGCCAAGGACCTGTTGCCGCTGATCCTCAAGGAGAACGGCGACAGCTTCAACATCAAGGACCTGCTCCGCCCGGCCACCTTCGTGCCCGAGTCCAAGCGCCTGAACGTGCTGCTGCGCGAGTTTCGCGCCAACCACAACCACATGGCCGTGGTCATCGACGAATACGGCGGCGTGGCGGGCCTGGTGACCATCGAGGACGTGCTGGAGCAGATCGTCGGCGACATCGAGGACGAGCACGACGTCGAGGAAGACAGCTACATCAAGCCACTGCCCAGCGGTGATTTCCTGGTCAAGGCCCTGACCCCGATCGAGAACTTCAACGAGTTCTTCGACAGCGAGTTCTCCGACGACGAGTTCGACACGGTCGGCGGCCTGGTGATGAGCGCCTTCGGCCACCTGCCCAAGCGCAACGAGACCACCGAGATCGGTTCGTACAAGTTCCGTATTCTCAACGCCGACAGCCGGCGGATACACTTGCTGCGTTTGACTCCGATCACCCGTTAAGGAACACCATGCGCTGGATCACCCGCCCCGGCTGGCCCGGTAACCTGCTGGCCATGGCGGCCGGCGCTTCCACCCTGCTGGCCCTGTCGCCGTTCGATATCTGGCCGCTGGCCCTGCTGTCCATCGTCCTGTTCTACGCCGGCCTGCGCGAGCTCAGCTCACGCCAGGCCATGTGGCGCGGCTGGTGCTTCGGCTTCGGCCTCTACGGCGCCGGCACCTGGTGGATCTACGTCAGCATGAACACCTACGGGGGCGCCTCGCCATTGCTGGCGACGCTGCTGCTGCTGGCGTTCTTCGCGGCCCTGGCCTGGTTCTTCGCGCTGCCTGCCTGGCTGTGGGCACGCTGGCTGAGGCGTAACGAAGCGCCCCTGGCCGATGCCCTGTGCTTCGCTGCCCTGTGGCTGTTGCAGGAGGCGTTCCGCGGCTGGTTCCTCACCGGTTTCCCCTGGCTCTACGCCGGCTACAGCCAGCTCGACGGCCCACTGGCGGGCCTGGCGCCGCTCGGCGGTGTCTGGCTGATTTCCTTCGTCCTGGCGCTGAGCGCCGCACTGCTGTGCAACCTGCATCGCCTGCGGGCCCGCCCTTCGTTCCTGGCGGTGGGCGGCGTGCTGCTGGTCGCCCCATGGATCCTCGGCCTGGCACTCAAGGGCCACGCCTGGACCAAGCCTGCGGGCGAGCCGCTGACGGTCGCCGCCGTGCAGGGCAACGTCGAGCAGGACCTGAAGTGGGACCCGGCGCACATCAATGCGCAACTGGCCCTGTACCGCGACATGAGCTTCAGCTCCAAGCCGGTCGACCTGCTGGTCTGGCCAGAAACCGCGGTGCCGGTGCTCAAGGACCAGGCCCAGGGCTATATCGGCATGATGGGTGGCTTCGCCGCCGAGCGACATTCGGCGCTGATCACCGGCGTGCCGGTGCGTGAAGTGGTAGACCAGCAACGTCGCTACTACAACGGCATCACCGTGGCCGGCGAAGGCGACGGCACCTACCTCAAGCAGAAGCTGGTGCCGTTCGGCGAATACGTGCCCCTGCAGGACATGCTGCGTGGGCTGATCGAGTTCTTCGACCTGCCCATGTCGGACTTCGCCCGTGGCCCTGCGAACCAGTCGCTGTTGCATGCCAAGGGCTACCAGATCGCACCCTACATCTGCTACGAGGTGGTCTATCCCGAGTTCGCGGCAAGCCTGGCGGCCCGCAGCGACCTGCTGCTGACCATCAGCAACGACACCTGGTTCGGCAAGTCGATCGGCCCCCTGCAGCACCTGCAGATGGCCCAGATGCGTGCCTTGGAGGCCGGCCGCTGGATGATCCGCGCCACCAACAACGGCGTCACCGCACTGATCGACCCGTTCGGCAGGATCACCGCGCAGGTCCCGCAGTTCCAGCAGGCGATCCTGTACGGCGAGGTGGTGCCGATGCAGCAGCTCACCCCGTACCTGCAATGGCGCTCCTGGCCGCTGGCGATCGTCTGTGCCCTGCTGCTGGGCTGGGCATTGCTGGCCAGCCGTATCGCCAAGACCGTGTAGCAAAACCATCGCCGGCTTGCCGGCGATGGGCTGCAAGGCCGCCCCAATGCCGCTTAATCGCACGGCATGGGAAAAGCCCCACTCCCCCAGGGGCCTCCGTCAGCTCCGACCGTCTCGATAAAAGAGCCGATACCCGATCAACCCCGCCACTTCATTGAGCAACTGCCCGCTCTGCCACAGCGCCCGGCTCTCCGGCAGCCATCCGCCGAACGGCTGCCCAGTCTCCCTGCCCAGGAACCCCATCGGCGCCGGCACCACCTCGAAGCCGGCTTGCTCGAAGCACCAGCGCGCCCGCTGCATGTGCCAGGCATGGGTGACCACCACGACCCGCCGGACGCCCTTGGGCAGCAGGAGCTCGGCGCTGAGCTGGGCGTTCTCCCAGGTGGTGCGGCTGGCCTCCTCCTTCCACCTCACCTGCACCGCGAAATCCTCGCGCAGGCGATCAGTCATCAACTGCGCCTCGCTCGGCGGCGTGCCGTAGTGCAACCCGCCGCTGATCAGCACCGGCAGGCCCGAGGCCTTGGTCAAGGCCGCGGCATAGCGCATGCGTTCCAGGGCCAGCGCCGATGGCTGGTCCTCGCCGCCCCAGGCAGGGTCCCCGCGTTCGCGCCCAGCACCGAGCACCACGATGGCATCGGCCCTGTCCGCCAGCGTCGCCCAGTCGGCCTGCGCCAGGGGCGGTTCGGTTTCCAGCTGCCGCGCGAGCTGCTCCACCACCAGCGGCAGGCTCATCAGCCACAGGCCGCCCAGCCCGACCACGAAACCGACCGCAGCCAGGCCCGGATAGCGCTTGCGCAGCCACCAGGCGAGCAGCAGCGACAGGAACAGCAGGCCAGGCGGCAGCAGCCATTGTTTGATGAAAAAGCGAATCGGCATCGGGCACACCTCCTTGGAAGGCGTGCAGCCTAAGAGGATCGACGCCGGGCAACAAGTGCGCGCCGGCGCCGACAAGACAGAGATTGATAGAACCGGCGCACGATGGCCTGCGCCTGGAATCCTGAACGGCTAGCGATGTCGCAGCGTCCGGGATCTCGCCGTGGTGGCGGGGCGTTTCTTGTCCTTGAGCCAGACGATCTTCGCCGAGGAAGGCTCCGGTTGCTGGTAGGCACCGGCGCTGGCGAAACGGCTCTCCGGGAGGGTGTCCAGGTAGGCCTTGATCACTTCGAACTCGGCGTGGCTCAGGCCACGCAATTCCAGTTCGGCTGGCATCTCGTCGCGCAATCGTACCGACGTCCTGGCAACTTCCAGCGCCAGGCCCAGACGGTCGATCAGGCGTTCGTAAAGCTCCGGTTTGATTGCGGGTAGCTGCGACTCTCCCATCCGTTCACCTCATTGAAGATAAGAATATCTCCCCCCACAGATGAGCTTAGCGTCGCTGCGAAAAGCAGCCGAGCGCTGCGACCAGTGGACATTCGCAATCAGGGTTTCCCAGGACGCGCGGCGCTCATGTATGCTACGGCGTTCACTCTATCGACACCGGAGTGCCGGACGCAGCGAGGTTCCGCTGCCTGGAAACAAGGTCTCTTCTCTCTCAGCACAAAGTAGCCATGCACGAACAATACACGCCCCGTGATATAGAAGCCGCCGCCCAGACGTTCTGGGACGAGCAACAATCGTTCGCTGTCACCGAACAGCCAGGCAAGGATACCTACTACTGCCTGTCGATGTTCCCGTACCCGAGCGGCAAGCTACACATGGGCCACGTGCGCAACTACACCATCGGCGACGTGATCGCCCGCTACCAGCGCATGCTGGGCAAGAACGTCCTGCAGCCGATGGGTTGGGACGCCTTCGGCATGCCGGCGGAAAACGCCGCGATGAAGAACAACGTCGCCCCGGCCAAGTGGACCTACGAGAACATCGACTACATGAAGTCCCAGCTCAAGAGCCTGGGCCTGGCGATCGACTGGTCGCGCGAAGTCACCACCTGCAAGCCGGATTACTACCGCTGGGAGCAATGGCTGTTCACCCGGCTGTTCGAGAAAGGCGTCATCTACCGCAAGAACGGTACCGTCAACTGGGACCCGGTCGACCAGACCGTACTGGCCAACGAGCAGGTCATCGACGGCCGTGGCTGGCGTTCGGGCGCGCTGATCGAGAAGCGCGAGATCCCGATGTACTACTTCCGCATCACCGACTACGCCGACGAGCTGCTGGAAAGCCTCGACGAGCTGCCGGGCTGGCCGGAGCAGGTCAAGACCATGCAGCGCAACTGGATCGGCAAGTCGCGTGGCATGGAAGTGCAGTTCCCCTATGACCAGGCGAGCATCGGCCACGCCGGCGCCCTCAAGGTCTTCACCACCCGTCCGGACACCCTGATGGGCGCGACCTACGTCGCCGTAGCCGCCGAGCACCCCCTGGCCACCCAGGCCGCCCAGGGCGATGCGGCGCTGCAGGCGTTCATCGACGAATGCAAGAGCGGCAGCGTCGCCGAGGCCGACATGGCCACCCAGGAGAAGAAGGGCATGCCCACTTCCCTGTTCGTCGAGCACCCGCTGACCGGCGAAAAACTGCCGGTGTGGGTCGCCAACTACGTGCTGATGCACTACGGTGACGGCGCCGTGATGGCCGTGCCGGCCCACGACGAGCGCGACTTCGAATTCGCCCACAAGTACCACCTGCCGATCAAGGCCGTGGTGCGTACCAGCGCCGGCGACGAGGTCGGTAGCCAATGGCAGGCCGCCTATGCCGAACATGGCCAGTTGATCAACTCCGGCGAGTTCGATGGCCTGGACTTCCAGGGCGCCTTCGACGCCATCGAGGCTGCACTGATCCGCAAGGCGCTGGGCCAGTCGCGTACCCAGTTCCGCCTGCGCGACTGGGGCATCAGCCGCCAGCGCTACTGGGGCTGCCCGATCCCGATCATCCACTGCCCGTCCTGTGGCGACGTACCGGTGCCGGAAGACCAGTTGCCGGTGGTGCTGCCCGAAGACGTGGTGCCGGACGGCGCCGGCTCGCCGCTGGCGCGCATGCCCGAGTTCTACGCATGCAGTTGCCCGAAATGTGGCGCCGCGGCCAAGCGTGAAACCGACACCATGGACACCTTCGTCGAGTCGTCCTGGTACTTTGCCCGCTACGCCTCGCCGAACTACGAGGGCGGCATGGTCGATCCGAAGGCCGCCAACCACTGGCTGCCGGTGGACCAGTACATCGGCGGCATCGAGCACGCCATCCTGCACCTGCTGTACGCGCGCTTCTTCCACAAGCTGATGCGCGACGAAGGCCTGGTCACCTCCAACGAACCGTTCAAGAACCTGCTGACCCAGGGCATGGTGGTCGCCGAGACCTACTACCGCACCGCCAGCAACGGCGGTAAGGACTGGTTCAACCCGGCCGATGTCGAGGTCGAGCGCGACGCCAAGGCCAAGGTCACCGGCGCCCGCCTGAAGACCGACGGCCTGCCGGTGGAGATCGGCGGCACCGAGAAGATGTCCAAGTCGAAGAACAACGGCGTCGACCCGCAAGCGATGATCGACGCCTATGGCGCCGACACCTGCCGCCTGTTCATGATGTTCGCCTCGCCGCCCGACATGAGCCTGGAATGGTCCGACTCCGGTGTCGAGGGCGCCAGCCGCTTCCTGCGTCGTGTCTGGCGCCTGGCCCAGGCCCATGTGGCCCAGGGCCTGCCGGGCACGCTGGATGTCGCCGCGCTGGACGACGCCCAGAAGACGATCCGCCGTGCCATCCACACCGCGATCAAGCAGGCCAGCACCGACGTGGGCCAGTTCCACAAGTTCAACACCGCCATCGCCCAGGTGATGACCGTGATGAACGTGCTGGAGAAGGCCCCGCAGGCCACCGCTCAGGACCGTGCGCTGCTGCAGGAAGGCCTGGAGGCCGTGACCCTGCTGCTGGCCCCGATCACCCCGCACATCAGCCATGCGCTGTGGCAGCACCTGGGTCACGACCAGGCGGTGATCGACGCGCCATGGCCGGCCGTCGACGAAAGCGCCCTGGTGCAGGACAGCATCACCCTGGTGGTGCAGGTCAATGGCAAGCTGCGTGGCCAGGTGGAAATGCCCGCCTCGGCCAGCCGCGAGGAGATCGAGGCGGCCGCTCGCAACAACGAGAACGTCCTGCGTTTCACCGATGGCCTGACCATCCGCAAGGTCATCGTGGTACCGGGCAAACTGGTCAACATCGTCGCCAATTGATGGCAACGCCCGCCCACGTGTGCCGTGGGCGGGCGGAACAGGCCCACGAGGGAGCTACAACATGATCAAACGCAATCTGCTGGTAATGGGCCTGGCCATCGTGCTCAGCGCCTGTGGTTTCCAGCTGCGCGGCACCGGCACCACCGAACTGGCCATCAAGGAGCTGGACGTCAGCGCCCGCAACGCCTACGGCGACACCGTGACCCAGTTGCGCCAGGTACTGCAGCGCAGCGGCGTCAACGTGCACGCCGGCGCCCCCTACCGCCTGGTGCTGACCGACGAACGGGAAACCCAGCGTGCCGCCACCTACAGCGGCGGCAGCCGTTCGGCCGAATACGAACTCACCACCGTGCTCAGCTACAGCATCCTGGGCCTGAACGACACCCAGCTGCTCAGCGACAAGCTGGAAGCCCGCAAGATCTACGTACACGACGGCGACAACATCACCGGCTCCGACCAGGAAGGCGCCCAGGCACGTGAAGAAATGCGCCGCGACCTGGTCCAGGGCATGGTGGTTCGCCTGCAAATGCTGACGCCGGCCCAACTGGACGAGCTGCAGCGTGAAGCCGACGAGCGTGCCAAGGCCGAAGCCGAGGCCCTGGAGGCGGCGCGTCGCCTGCAGGACGAGACGCCGCAGCAGTCGCCCCTGGAAGTACCGGGCAACTGAGCCTGCACGAGGCACCTGCGGGTGCCTCGCCTATTCCCATGAAGCTCTCCCCCGCCCAGCTCAACAAACACCTGCAAGGCAACCTGGCCCCGGTCTACGTGGTCAGCGGCGATGACCCGCTGCTCTGCCAGGAGGCCGCCGATGCCATCCGCACGGCTGCGCGCCAGCAGGGTTTCGACGAGCGCCAGGTCTTCAGTGCCGATGCCAACTTCGACTGGGGCAGCCTGCTCCAGGCCGGAGCCAGCCTGTCGCTGTTCGCCCAGCGGCGCCTGCTGGAGCTGCGTTTGCCCTCAGGCAAGCCCGGCGACAAGGGGGCCGCCGCGCTGATGGAGTACTGCGCCAACCCCGCCGAGGACACCCTGCTGCTGGTCAGCCTGCCCAAGCTCGATGGCAGTGCGCAGAAGACCAAGTGGGGCAAGGCGCTGATCGAGGGCGAGCATTGCCAGTTCATCCAGATCTGGCCGGTGGACGCCCAGCAGCTACCCCAGTGGATCAACCAGCGCCTGGCGCAGGCCGGCTTGTCTGCCCAGCGTGACGCGGTCGACCTGATCGCCGCACGGGTCGAAGGCAACCTGCTGGCTGCCGCCCAGGAGATCGAGAAGCTCAAGCTGCTGGCCGAAGGCAACCAGATCACCGTGGAAACCGTCCAGGCCGCTGTCGCCGACAGCGCTCGCTTCGATGTCTTCGGGCTGGTCGATGCCATCCTCAACGGCGAAGCGGCCCATGCCCTGCGCATGCTCGAAGGTTTGCGCGGCGAAGGCGTCGAGCCGCCGGTCATCCTCTGGGCCCTGGCCCGCGAGTTGCGCCAACTGGCGGGCCTGGCCCAACAGTTCAGCCAGGGCGTACCGCTGGACAAGGCGTTCAGCCAGGCCCGCCCACCGGTGTGGGACAAGCGCCGACCGCTGGTGAGCAAGGCCCTGCAACGCCTCTCGGCGCAACGTTGGGCGCAATTGCTGCAGGATGCCCAAAGGATCGATGCGCAGATCAAGGGCCAGGCCGAGGGCTCGCCGTGGACTAGCCTGGCGCGGTTGTCGCTGCTGATGGCCGGGCAGCGGCTGACCTTGCCGCCTGAGTGAGCCATTCGCGGGCAAGCCCGCTCCCACAGGGTCGTGGGCCGCTATCCGACCATAAACACAATCAATTGGCCCCCGCCCCCACATCGCCTTAGAGTGCCCCCGAAGTCCACCCACCGGGATGCCACCATGAGCAAGAAGCCGAAGAAACACGGCCCGAACAAGGCCAAGTCCATCGTCGCCCAACCACTGTTCCGCTGCCGCCAGGAACGACCGAACAAGGGCAAGGGCAGCTACCGCCGCGAAGCCTTCCAATCGAGAGATTGGGAGGCTTCTTGCTTTTTGGCCGCATGAAGGCAGGAAATGCCCAGGCATGGTATGGTCGGCACCTGAACTGCAATTCTGGATCTGTGCATGTCCCTCCGTCTTTCCCTTCGCTGGCCCCATCGCCAGCTGATCGCGGTCTCCAGCTTCATCCTGCTTGTCGCCTGCGCGGAAAAACCCACCGCCGCCGACGCCCTGCCGCTGGCGCCTGCCCAGCCCGCTCCCGCCGTGAGCCTGCCCGGCACCACGCCTGACCTCAGCACCGAAATCCAACCCCTGCAGACCTTCGCACAATGGCAGGCCGGCTTCCGCCAGCAAGCCCTGCAGGCCGGTATCCGCGCCAGCACCTTCGATCGCGCCTTCCTCGGCGTCACGCCAGACATGGACGTGGTCAAGGCCGACCGCAGCCAGCCGGAATTCACCCGGCCGGTCTGGGAATACCTGGAGGGCGCGCTGTCGCCACTGCGCGTGCGCAACGGCAAGCGGCTGCTCGAGCAGCACGCCGACCTGCTGTCGCGCATCGAGCAGCGCTATGGCGTGGACCGCCAGGTACTGGTTGCGGTCTGGGGCATGGAAAGCAACTTCGGCCAGTTCCAGGGCAACAAGTCGGTGATCCGCTCCCTGGCCACCCTGGCCTATGAAGGCCGCCGCCCACAGTTCGCCCAGGACCAGTTGATCGCCGCCCTGCATATCCTGCAGAACGGCGATATCCAGCCAGAGGCCATGCGCGGCTCATGGGCTGGCGCCATGGGCCAGACCCAGTTCATCCCGACCACCTACAACACCCATGCGGTGGACTTCGACGGCGATGGTCGCCGCGACATCTGGAACAGCACCGCCGACGCCCTGGCCTCGACCGCGCACTACCTGCAAAGCTCCGGCTGGAAGCGTGGCCAGCCTTGGGGCTTCGAGGTCCAGGTACCTGCGGGCTTCGATTATTGGCTGGCCGATGGCGCCCAGCGCAAGAGTGTCAGCGAATGGCTGCAACTGGGCGTGAAACTGCCCTTGGGCACCCGCCTGCCCGCCGGCAGCGACCAGCTCTCCGCTGCCCTGCTGCTGCCCGCCGGTGCCCGAGGCCCGGCGTTCCTGGTGCTGGACAACTTCCGCGCGATCCTCAGGTACAACAATTCCTCGTCCTATGCCCTGGCGGTCAGCCTGTTGGGCGATCGCTTCTCGGGCTGGGGCTTCATCGCCGGCAACTGGCCCAAGCAAGACCTGCCCCTGAGCCGTAGCGAGCGTATCGAGTTGCAGAAGCTGCTCAATGCCAACGGGCATGAGGCTGGCAATGCCGATGGCATCATCGGCGCCAACACCCGCAAGGCCATTCGCAATGCCCAGCAGACGCTGGGCTGGCCGGCGGACGGGTATCCGACGCACAAGCTGCTGGACAGCCTGCGCCGTCGCTGACGCAGCAGGGGGCCGCGCGAAGCGGCCCCAAGCGCTACGAAGCTGCGCTCAACACTCGAACAGCGCTTGCTCCAGCACCAGCCTGTGCTGCGCACTGTCCAGACTTACCCTGGCCCCCAGCGGCAGGCACAGGTTCGGGTCACAATGCCCACTGCGCCACCCGGCCAGCACGGGCACGTCCAAGGGCCCGAAGATCCCCTTCAGCAGCGGTGCCATCGCCGCCACCGTGATCCCGGCGAAATCCCCCACCAGCACACCCCGCACGCCCTCCAGCTTCCCCGCCAGACGCAGTTGGGTAAGCAGGCGGTCGACCCGATACAGCGGCTCGTTGACGTCCTCGATGAACAGGATGCCGCCCTGCGTGTCGACCTCCGCCAGGGTGCCGAGGGTCGCACCGAGCAACGACAGGTTGCCACCGACCAGTCGCCCCTGGGCACGGCCCGGCACCACGCAGGTCAGCGGATAGGCCGGCGGATGCACGATGTCGCCCCCCTCCCCCAGCTGCCCACCGAGCTGCTCGAACAGGGAACTCTCGGTCGGCTCGAGCTTGGCGCCCAGCAAATCGGCATTGAGCATCGCGCCATGGAAGGTGATCAACCCTGCATGCCGGTTGAACGCCGTATGCAACGCGGTGACGTCGCTATAGCCCACCAGCGGCTTGGGATGGCGACGAACCAAGTCGAAATCGAGGCGATCCAGCAACCGCATGCTGCCGTACCCACCCCGCATGCACAGGATGGCGTCGATATCCGGCGCCCTGAACGCAGCATGCAGGTCTTGCAGGCGCTGCTCGTCGCTACCGGCCAGATAACCATCCGCCTGCAACACCCCAGGATAAATCCGGCACTGGTACCCCCGACGCTCGAACCACTGGCAAGCCTTGTCGGCATCCAACCGCGCCGGCCCCGCCGGCGCGACGATGGCGAAACGGGCATTACCCGGCAAGGCCACAGGCAACCGTGGTCCCACGGTCTCGACGCAATTCATCACACGACTCCTCATGGCTTGTCGCTTGAAGCTTGAAGCTTGCCGCTCGAAAACAAAAATGCCGATGCGGCCTCACGGCCCACATCGGCATCGGTCACTCCCGCCGCGCTCAGAGCTTGATCTTGGCTTCGTGAGCCTGCTGGTCGGCATGATAGGAAGAACGCACCAGCGGGCCAGAAGCGACGTTCTTGAAGCCCAGGCGATAACCTTCCTCGGCGAACCAGGCGAAGGTGTCCGGGTGCACGAAACGCTGCACCGGCAGGTGGTTGCGCGACGGCTGCAGGTACTGGCCGAGGGTCAGCATGTCGATGTCGTGCTCGCGCATGCGGTGCATCACCTCGATGACCTCGTCGTCGGTCTCGCCCAGGCCCAGCATGATGCCGGACTTGGTCGGCACGTGCGGAACCATCTGCTTGAACTTCTGCAGCAGGTCGAGCGACCAGTCGTAGTCCGACCCCGGACGCGCGGCCTTGTACAGGCGCGGGACGGTCTCGAGGTTGTGGTTGAACACATCCGGCGGCTCCTTCGCGGTGATCTCCAGGGCCACGTCCATGCGCCCACGGTAGTCGGGCACCAGGGTTTCCAGCTGGATGCCGGGCGACAAGGCACGGATCTCGCGGATGCAGTCGGCGAAGTGCTGGGCACCACCGTCACGCAGGTCGTCGCGGTCCACCGAGGTGATCACCACGTACTTCAGGCGCAGGTCGGCGATGGCGATCGCCAGGTTCTTCGGCTCGTCGAGGTCCAGCGGCTTCGGTCGGCCATGGCCGACATCGCAGAACGGGCAACGACGGGTGCAGATGTCACCCATGATCATGAAGGTCGCGGTGCCGCCGGAGAAGCATTCGCCCAGGTTCGGGCAGGACGCTTCCTCGCACACACTGTGCAGCTTGTGCTTGCGCAGCAGTTGCTTGATCCGGTCGACCTCTGGGGATACCGGGATGCGCACGCGGATCCAGTCGGGTTTTTTCGGCAGTTCTTCGGTGGGGATGATCTTCACCGGGATGCGCGCCACCTTCTCGGCGCCACGCAGCTTCACGCCCGCTTCCACCTTCTTCGGCGCGGGGCGCGGGGTGACATCCTGGGTGGGTATCAGGTTCGGCACGGCTTCTTGCACAGTTGTCATATTCAGTCGATTCCGCCCGTGAGGGTCGTCTGCTCAGCGTAGTCGAGGTGCCTGACCAGCTGTCCGCGCAGCCTTGTCCTGACCTCGGAGAGTTCGATCGGGCCTGCCAGGTCGCGCAGCTGGGTCATGGCCAGCCCCGCATACCCGCAGGGGTTGATTCGGCGGAATGGCGCCAGGTCCATGTCCACGTTCAAGGCAAGGCCGTGGAAGGAACGACCGTTGCGGATACGCAGGCCGAGGGAGGCGATCTTCGCCCCGTCGACATACACCCCAGGCGCGTCGGGCTTGGCCGCGGCCTGGACATCGTAGCTGGCGAGCAGGTCGATCAGGCTCCGCTCGATGCGGTTGACCAGGTCGCGCACGCCAAACCCCAGGCGACGCACATCCAGCAGCAGGTAGGCCACCAATTGCCCGGGGCCGTGGTAGGTCACCTGCCCGCCGCGGTCGGTCTGCACCACCGGGATCTGGCCGGGCACCAACAGGTGCTCGGCCTTGCCGGCCTGGCCCTGGGTGAACACCGGTGGATGCTCCACCAGCCAGACTTCGTCAGGGCTTTGCGGGGTACGCTGCTCGGTGAAGCGACGCATGGCGTGCAGCACCGGTTCGTAGGGCTGCAGGCCGAGATCGCGAAAACCGAGGCACGTCGACATCACAGCACCATGTGCACGATGCCGGTGGCACGCAGGGCGCTGTTGATATCCCGCAACTGGTCTTCGCTGGTGGCGACGATGTGCAGTTGCACGGTGGTGTACTTGCCATTGCTGCTCTGGCGCTCGGCCAGGCTCTTCATGTCGACCTGTGCGTGTTTCTTGAGGATCTCGATGACGGTGTCCCGGAAGTTGACGACGGTGTCACCGATTACCTTGATGGCATAGTCGGGGCAGGGAAATTCGATCTTTGGCGACTTGACGTCTTCTTGTTCGCTCATGGCGGAAACGGCCTCGCAAGCCGTGGCAACAACAATGCCCCCGCGATCGAGCGCAGGGGCATGCAGGTCACGTATCAGTTGAACAACCCGTAGAAGAATAGACGAATGCTATCCCACATACGGCGGAAGAAGCCACCTTCCTCCACGCCGTCGAGGGCGATGAGGTCGGCGCTGTGGACCACTTTCTCGTCCAGTTTGACTTCCACTTTGCCGATCACGTCACCTTTGGCGATAGGCGCGGTCAGCTGCGGGTTCATGGTCATGGAAGCCTGCAGGCGCTTGAGCTGGCCCTTGGGCAGGGTCAGGGTCAGGTCGTTGGCAAGGCCCGCTTTCACCTGGCCGGTGGCGCCTTTCCAGACCGGGGCCTGGGTCAGCTCGGTACCCTTCTGGTAGAAGGTCTGGGTTTCGAAGAAGCGGAAACCGTAGGTCAGCAGCTTCTGGGTCTCGGCGGCACGGGACTGCTCGCTGTTGGTGCCGAACACCACGGCGATCAGGCGCTGGCCGTCGCGCACGGCCGAGGCGACCATGCAGTAGCCGGCTTCCTCGGTGTGGCCGGTCTTCAGGCCATCGACGGTCTTGTCACGCCACAGCAGCAGGTTGCGGTTGGGCTGCTTGATGTTGTTCCAGAAGAATTCCTTCTGCGAATAGATGGCGTAGTGGGCCGGGTCTTCGTCGATGATCGCGCGGGCCAGGACCGCCATGTCGTGCGCCGAGGAGTAGTGCTCCGGGTGCGGCAGGCCGGTGGGGTTCATGAAGTGACTGTTGGTCATGCCCAGGTCGGCGGCGGTCTTGTTCATCATGTCGGCGAAGGCATCTTCGCTGCCGGCGATGTGCTCGGCCAGGGCGACGGAGGCATCGTTGCCCGACTGGATGATGATGCCATGCAGCAGGTCGCTGACGCTGACCTGGCTGCCGACCTTGATGAACATGCGCGAGCCGCCGGTACGCCAGGCGTTTTCGCTGACGGTCACCGGATCGTTCTCGCCGATCTGGCCGCGACGGATGTCCAGGGTGGCGATGTAGGCGGTCATCAGCTTGGTCAGGCTGGCCGGCGGCAGGCGCTCGTCACCGTTGTTCTCGACCAGCACGCTGCCGCTGGACGCATCCATGAGTACATAGGACTTGGCAGCCAGCTGCGGCGGCGACGGCATCATCTGCTCCGCCGCGAAGGCAGCGGGAGTGATCATCAGCAGTACAGGCAGGCAAAGTCGTTTGGCAAGGTTGGTGATGTTCATCCGTCTCTCGTAAATCGCTAATGGTCTGATGCCCCAAGGGCAAGGGTTCCCTGGCCAGCGGCAAAAACGGCCATTGTACATGGCCGCGCCCGCCGATTCATGACAAAACCGACAGCCTACTTCAGCGGCGAGCTTCAAGCTGCAAGAGAAAAGCGGATCGGTGTGGAAGCTGCTTTTTCTTGCGGCTCGACGCTTGTGGCTTGAAGCTGTGCGCCCCGGCTAGTCCGCGGTTACCAGCTTGGCCTGGCCCAGATTGGCCAGGCGCACGCTGTCCTGCATCTGCTGGACTTCGCCCTGGCTGTTGATCGGCCCCAGGCGCACCCGGTGCAGGGTCTGCTGGTTGCGCACGATGGAGCTGATGAATACCGGCGCGCTGACCATGGTGCTGAGCTTGGCACGCAGCAGCTCGGCGGCGTCCGGGTTGGCGAACGCCCCTACCTGCAGGTACATGCCACCGTTGTTGTTCGGTACGCTGCCGCCGCCGACCTGCACCGGCACCACCGCCGCAGCGTGCTGCTGCGGTGGCGGCGTCCATTGCTCGACCTTGCCGGTGCTGGCCGGGACCGCCTGGGTCTGGGCCACCTGCGGCTCCTTGAGCACCAACGGTGCCGGGCGGCCGCGCGCGGCCCACCACTGCTGCGGGTCGATGCCTTCGACACGTACCCGGGCGGTGCCGCTCTCGGCGTAGCCGAGCTTCTTGGCCGCGGCGTAGGACAGGTCGATGATGCGGTCCGAATAGAACGGGCCACGGTCGTTGACCCGCAGGATCACACTGCGCTGGTTGTCCAGGTTGGTCACCCGCACGTAGGCCGGCAGCGGCAGGGTCTTGTGCGCCGCGCTCATGCCGTAGAGATCGTAGACCTCGCCGTTGGCGGTGTTCTGGCCGTGGAACTTGGTGCCGTACCAGGAGGCGATGCCTTCGGCGCGGTAGTTGCGCGAATCCTGGATCGGGTAGTAGGTCTTGCCCAGCACGGTGTACGGGTTGGCCTTGTACGCGCCGGTGTGCACGGTCGGCGTCGCGTCGGGGATCTTCGACACGTCCACGTCCCACCAGGGCGCACCGTCCTTGTGGGCACGGTTGATGTCCAGGCCCGGCTGCGAGCGGACCACATTGCCGCTCTGCTGGGTGGGCCGGCTGGAGGAGCAGCTGGCCAGGACCAGGCCGACGGCCACGCAGGTCAGCAGCTTGAGCGAATGGGAAGAAAAGAATACGCGCATCATTTGACGCCCCGTGCAAGAACCAGCTGTTCCGAGAGCTGATGCACCGCCATGGCGTACATCACGCTGCGGTTGTAGCGCGTGATCGCATAGAAGTTCTTCATGCCCATCCAATATTCCGGACCATTGTCGCCCTCGAGCCTGAAGGCCGTGACCGGCAGATCATCGCGCAGCGCATCATGACTCGACCAGCCCAGGGCTCGCAACTCCCCGACTGTCTTCACCGGCTCGATACCGCTGGTCAAGCCTTCGTCGACCCGCTCGCCGCGCACCATGGCGCGGCTGACCACCGGCTCCCCGGCCACCCAGCCATGGCGCTTGAAATAGCTGGCGACACTGCCGATGGCATCGTCCGGGTTGTTCCAGATGTTGATGTGGCCGTCGCCGTCGAAATCCACGGCGTAGCTGCGGAAACTGCTCGGCATGAACTGCGGCAGGCCCATGGCGCCAGCGTAGGAGCCCTTGAGGGTGAGCGGGTCGAGCTGCTCCTCACGCGCCAGCAACAGGTACTCGCGCAGCTCCTTGCGGAAGAAGTCGGCCCGTGGCGGATAGTCGAAGCCCAGGGTCGAGAGGGCGTCGATGACCCGGAAGTTGCCGGTGTTGCGGCCGAAGAAGGTCTCCACGCCGATGATCGCCACGATCACCTGGGCCGGCACGCCATACTCCTGCTCGGCACGGGCCAGGGTCGCCTCGTGCTGGCGCCAGAAGTCCACACCACGGGCGATGCGCGCATCGCTGATGAACATCGGCCGGTATTCCTTCCACGGTTTGACCCGCTCGGCCGGCCGCGAAATCGCGTCGAGGATCGACTGCTTGCGCCGCACCTCGCGGAACAGATCCATCAACTGTTCACCGGCGAAGCCATAGTCGCGGGTCATCTCGCCGACGAACTCGGCCACCTGGGGCGAGCCTTCGTAGTCGCCGGCATTGGCCTGCTGGACAGCGCCGAACAGGCCCACCGCGCCGATCCACGGCACACAACGGGCAGCCCAGCCACGCACTGCTTGCATGAAATTCTTCACCTTATTCAAACCTGTGCGATCCACTTGCGGTGCGTGTGGATCGACATCAGAACGCCAAACGCTGACAGCAGCGTCACCAACGAAGTTCCGCCATAGCTGATGAAGGGCAGCGGCACGCCCACCACGGGCAGAAGGCCGCTGACCATACCGATATTGACGAACACGTATACAAAGAAGGTCATGGTCAGGCTGCCCGCCAGCAGCTTGCCGAACAAGGTCTGGGCCTGGGCCGTGATCACCAGGCCACGGCCGATCAGCAGCAGGTAGATCAACAGCAGCAGGCAGATGCCGATCAAGCCGAACTCCTCGCCGAGCACGGCGATGATGAAGTCGGTATGGCTCTCCGGGAGGAAGTCCAGGTGCGACTGGGTGCCCAGCAGCCAGCCCTTGCCGAACACGCCACCGGAGCCGATCGCCGCCTTGGACTGGATGATGTTCCAGCCGGTGCCCAGCGGGTCGCTCTCCGGATCGAGGAAGGTCAGCACGCGCTGCTTTTGGTAGTCGTGCATGACGAAGAACCACATGGCCACCGCCACCGGCACCGCGGCGGTGACCACGCTGATGATCCAGCGCCAGCGCAGGCCGCCCATGAACAGCACGAAGGCGCCCGAGGCGAGGATCAGCAGCGCCGTGCCCAGGTCTGGCTGGCGGACGATGAGGATGAACGGCACGCCGATCAGCACCAGGCTGATCGCCACGTGCTTGAGGTCGGGCGGCAGGGTGCGCTTGGACAGGTACCAGGCGAGGGTCGCCGGCATGATGATCTTCATGAACTCCGAGGGCTGGAAGCGGATCACCCCGGGGATATTGATCCAGCGTGTCGCCCCCATGGCGTTGTGGCCCATGACGTCCACCACGATCAACAGCAGCACCCCGCCCACATAGGCCAGCGGTACCCAGCGCGCCATGAAGCGCGGCTCGAGCTGGGCGATGATGAACATCGACACCAGGCCGATACCGAACGAAGTGGCCTGCTTCATCAGCAGGTCCCAGTTCTTGCCGCTGGCCGAATAGAGGACGAACAGGCTGCCGGCCGCCAGGGTCAGCAGGATTACCAGCAGCGGGCCGTCGACGTGGATGCGCTGCAGGAAGCTGGCGCGCCGACGCATCACGTCCTCGCTGGAAAGCATGCGATCGAAATTGTTCTTCACGGGGCCGATTCCTGGGCGACGGTGGCGGGAGCGAATTCAGGCTTGAGCCGGCCGTGCTCGTCGAGCAGCCAGGCGTCCATCACCTGGCGGACCACTGGCGCGGCGACGCCGGAGCCGGATTCGCCGTTCTCGACCATCACCGCCACCACGATCTTCGGCGATTCGGCCGGGGCGAAGGCGACGAACAGAGCGTGGTCGCGGTGACGCTCCTGGAGTTTGTTGCGGTCGTATTTCTCGCCCTGCTTGATCGCCACCACCTGGGCGGTGCCGCTCTTGCCGGCGATGCGGTACTGGGCACCGAGCGCGGCTTTGCGCGCGGTGCCACGGGCGTTGTGCATCACCTGCTCCATGCCGTGGGTGACCTTGGCCCAGTCGGACTTGTCGCGCAGGACGATGTCTTCCATCGGGTTCTCGTCCACCGGTGGCTTGCCTTCGATGGTCTTGGCCAGGTGCGGGCGGTTCCACTTGCCCTTGTTGGCGATCAGCGCGGTGGCCTGGGCCAGTTGCAGGGGCGTGGCCTGCATGTAGCCCTGGCCGATGCCGAGGATCAGGGTCTCGCCGGGGAACCAGGCCTGGCGGCGGGTCGCGCGCTTCCACTCGCGGGACGGCATCAGCCCGGAGGACTCCTCGAACATGTCGAGCGACACCCGGCGACCGATACCGAACTTGTTCATGTAGGTGGACAGGCGGTCGATGCCCATCTTGTGCGCCAGGTCGTAGAAGTAGGTATCGTTGGAACGCATGATCGCCGTGTCCAGGTCGACCCAGCCATCGCCGCTACGGTTCCAGTTGCGGTACTTGTGGTCGTAGTTGGGCAACTGGTAGTAGCCCGGGTCGAACACCCGGCTGCTGGCGGTGACCACGCCGCTGTCCAGGCCGGCGATGGCCACCGCCGGTTTGATCGTCGAGCCAGGCGGATAGAGGCCACGCAACACACGGTTGAACAGCGGCCGGTCGATCGAGTCACGCAGTTCGGCATAGGCCTTGAAGCTGATGCCGGTGACGAACAGGTTGGGGTCGAAGCTCGGCTGGCTGACCATCGCCAGCACTTCGCCGGTGCGCGGATCGAGGGCCACCACGGCCCCACGACGCCCGCCCAGGGCCGCCTCGGCAGCCTCCTGCAACTTGATGTCGAGGCTCAGGACGATGTCCTTGCCCGGGATCGGGTCGGTGCGCTTGAGCACCCGCAACACCCGGCCGCGGGCATTGGTCTCGACCTCCTCATAGCCGACCTGGCCGTGCAGCTCGTCTTCGTAGAAGCGCTCGATGCCGGTCTTGCCGATATGGTGGGTGCCGCTGTAGTTGACCGGGTCGAGGGCCTTGAGCTCCTTCTCGTTGATCCGCCCGACGTAGCCGACCGAGTGGGCGAAATGCGCGCCCTGCGGGTAATGGCGCACCAGTTGCGCGGCCACGTCCACACCCGGCAGGCGGAACTGGTTCACCGCAATACGGGCGATCTGCTCCTCGTTCAGCTCGAACAGGATCGGCACCGGCTCGAACGGCCGGCGCCCCTGCTTCATGCGTTTCTCGAACAGGGCGCGGTCGTCGGGGGTCAGTTCCAGGACCTCGACGATCGTGTCCAGCACCTGGTGCCAGTCACCGGCGCGCTCGCGGGTCATGGTCAGGCTGAAGCTGGGACGGTTGTCGGCGATGATCACCCCGTTGCGGTCGAAGATCAGCCCGCGGGTCGGCGGGATCGGCTGCACGTGCACCCGGTTGTTCTCCGACAGGGTGGAGTGGTAGTCGTACTGGATGACCTGCAGGTAATACAGCCGCGCGATCAGCACGCACACCAGCAGCATGATCGCCACCGCACCGACCACGACGCGGTTGCGCACCAAACGGGCGTCTTTCTCGTGGTCCTTGAGACGAATCGGCTGCGACATCGGGCGGGCTTAGAGGCTCATTTGTGGTAGGGGTGCCCGGACAGCACGGTCCAGGCGCGGTAGATCTGTTCGCCGATCAGTATCCTTACCAGCGGATGCGGCAGGGTCAGCGGCGACAGCGACCAGCGTTGTTCGCTGCGCGCGCAGACTTCCGGCGCCAGGCCCTCGGGGCCGCCCACCATGAGGTTGACCGTGCGCGCATCCAGGCGCCAGCGGTCCAGCTCGCTCGCCAGTTGCTCGGTGCTCCAGGGCTTGCCATGGACCTCGAGGGTGACGATGCGCTCCCCCGGCTGCACCTTGGCCAGCATGGCCTCGCCCTCCTGGCGGATCAGACGGGCGACGTCGGCGTTCTTGCCACGGGTGTTCAGCGGGATTTCCACCAGCTCGAACGGCAGCTCCGGGGGCAGGCGCTTGGCATACTCATGCCAACCGTCCTCGACCCAGCGGGGCATGCGCGAGCCGACCGCGATCAGGCGCAGGCGCACGGCGCGACCTCAGCCCCGGTCCTTGAGGTTTTCGGCGTAGCTGTGGGTGTTCTCCGGGCTGTGGTGCTTGCCATCGGCGGAGCGGCTCTGCTCGGCCCCCAGCCACAGGCGCTCGAGGTCGTAGAACTGGCGCGCAGCGGCAGTCATCATGTGCACGATGACGTCGTTGAGGTCCAGCAGGACCCAGTCGCTGTCGCCCTTGCCTTCCTCGCCCAGGGGCTGCACGCCCTGTTGCTTGACGATCTCGCGGACCTTCTCGGCCATCGCGTTGATCTGCCGGTTGGAAGTACCGGTGGCGATGATCATGTAGTCGGTCAGGCTGTGCTTGTCGCGCACGTCGATGACCTGGATGTCCTGGGCCTTGACTTCTTCCAGGGCCGATTTGGCCATGTTGACCAATTCTTCGCCGTTGATTTTCTGCTTGCTCATAAGAAACTCGTTCAACTCATTGAATGAGGCGCCTGGGCGCCGTCAGTGCGACGCACGGTAAAGGTCGTGCGCCTCGATATAGGCCAGTACTGCGTCCGGCACCAGGAACCGCACCGACTTGCCGCTGGCCAGCAGCTGTCGGATCTGTGTGGCCGACACCGCGAGCGGCGTCTGCCAGACGAACGAAATGTGCCCCGCCGGGCCGGACATGGCGGTGGGATCGCTCTCCGAGCGCGCCGCCAGCAGGTTGCGCAGCTCGTCAGGGGGTTCGACATCGGCATCCGGGCGTTGCAGCACCAGGATGTGACAGTGTTGCAGCAGCTCCTCCCAGCGATGCCAGCCGGGCAGGCCGCAGAACGCGTCCCAGCCCAGCACCAGGAACAGCTGGTCGTCGGCGTCCAGTTCGGCGCGGATCGACTCGAGCGTATCGATGGTGTACGACGGCTTGTCGCGGGCCAGCTCACGGGCATCCACGCTCAGCCGCCCGACGCCCTGCACCGCGCTGCGCACCATGGCCAGGCGGTCCTGTGCCTGCACCTGGGGAGTGTCGCGGTGTGGCGGCCGGGCGTTGGGCAACAGGCGCAGCTCGTCCAGTTCCATGAGCTCGGCCACCTCCAGCGCGCTGCGCAGGTGGCCGATGTGCACGGGGTCGAAGGTGCCACCGAGAATGCCGATGCGCCGGACTGCCTGGGCCTTGCTCAACTCAGCAGGACTCCTGGCCGCGCAATTGGCCGTCGCCGATCACCAGGTACTTCTCGCAGGTCAGGCCTTCCAGGCCGACCGGGCCACGGGCGTGCAGCTTGTCGGTGGAAATGCCGATTTCCGCGCCCAGGCCGTACTCGAAGCCGTCGGCGAAGCAGGTCGGCGCATTGAGCATCACCGACGCCGAGTCGACCTCGGCCATGAAGCGCCGGGCCTGGCCCTGGTGCTCGGTGATGATCGCATCGGTGTGGTGCGAGCCGTAGTGGTTGATGTGCTCGATGGCCTGGTCCAGGCCGTCGACCACGCGGATCGACAGGATCGCCGCCAGGTACTCGGTGTGCCAGTCATCTTCGCTGGCAGGCTTGGCCTCGATGATCGCCTGGGTGCGCGGGCAACCGCGCAGCTCGACGCCCTTCGCCTGGAAGCGACGGGCCATTTCCGGGAGGAAGGCCTCGGCGACGCTGGCATCGACCAGCAGGGTCTCCATGGCGCCGCAGATGCCGTAGCGGTAGGTCTTGGCGTTGAAGGCCACGCTCCAGGCCTTGTCCAGGTCGGCATGCTGGTCGACATACACGTGGCAGATACCATCCAGGTGCTTGATCACCGGCACCCGGGCATCGCGGCTGATGCGCTCGATCAGGCCACGGCCACCGCGCGGGACGATGACGTCGACGAACTCTGGCATGCTGATCAGCGCCCCCACCGCCTCGCGGTCGGTGGTCTCGACCACCTGGACTACCGCGGCCGGCAAGCCGGCTTCGGCCAGGCCGCGCTGGATGCAGGCGGCGATGGCGCGGTTGGAGTGGATGGCCTCGGAACCGCCGCGCAGGATGGTGGCGTTGCCGGACTTCAGGCACAGGCTGGCCGCGTCGATGGTCACGTTCGGCCGCGACTCGTAGATGATCCCGATCACCCCGAGCGGTACGCGCATCTTGCCCACCTGGATGCCCGACGGGCGGTAGCTCATGTCGCGGATGGCACCGACCGGGTCTGGCAGGCCAGCCACCTGGCGCAGACCGGTGATCATGCCGTCGATGCGAGCCGGGGTCAGCGCCAGGCGGTCGAGCAGGGCGGGTTCCAGGCCATTGGCGCGGCCGGCCGCCAGGTCCAGTTCGTTGGCTGCGCCGAGCTCGGCGCGGGCGGCGTCCAGCGCCTCGGCGGCGGCCTGCAGGGCACGGTTCTTCTGCGCGGTACTGGCACGACCGATCACGCGCGAGGCAGCGCGGGCGGCGCGACCCAGGCGGGTCATGTAGTCAAGAACGGACTCAGTCATGGGCTCGGTGTCTTGGCAAAGGGGAAATCGGCTGATTATAACTGGCACGCTCGGGTACGCCCAGCGGCGGGAGGCGGATGGTAGAAAATGGCCGACGGGAACAGGCAGGAAAGATGTAACCGGCCTTATCGAAATCGCTCCTTCGCGGGCCCCCTGCAGGATTTGGCCAATGCTGGGGGCGCGAAGCGACCCCATCGGTTCAGCCGCGCGCCAGCCAATAGTTGCTATCATCCCCAGCTTCACCACCACGAACCGACAGTATGCAAGATCCAGCCCCCTGCCCGGCCCGTGCCCTGCCCGACAGCTTCTTCGACCGCGACGCCCAGACCCTGGCCAAGGCCCTGCTGGGCAAGGTCATCCGCCACCGCCACGGCGACCTCTGGCTGGCCGCGCGGATCATCGAGACCGAAGCCTACTACCTGACCGACAAGGGCAGCCACGCCTCGCTCGGCTATACGGAAAAACGCAAGGCCCTGTTCCTCGACGGTGGCCACATCTACATGTACTACGCCCGTGGCGGCGACTCGCTGAACTTCAGCGCCCAAGGCCCGGGCAACGCGGTGCTGATCAAGTCCGCCTACCCCTGGGTGGACGCCATCTCCGATGCCAACAGCCTGGCGCAGATGCAGTTGAACAACCCCGACGCCAGTGGCAACCTGCGCCCGGCCGAGCGCCTGTGCGCCGGCCAGACCCTGCTGTGCCGGGCCATGGGCCTGAAGGTGCCGAACTGGGACGCCAGGCGCTTCGACCCCGAGCACCTGTACGTCGAGGACTGCGGCATCCCGGTACCGCGCGTGGTCCAGACCACCCGCCTGGGCATCCCCCACGGCCGCGACGAACACCTGCCCTACCGCTTCGTGGATGCCGAGTTCGCCCGCTTCTGCACGCGCAACCCGCTGCGCCGGGGCCAGGTCGAAGGACGCGACTTCTTCATCCTCGAACAAGGAAGCTGACACCATGGGCCAATGGCTCGACAGCCTGACCGGCTGGCTCAGCGCCAACCCGCAGTGGCTTGGCCTGGCAATTTTCCTGATCGCCTGCGTGGAGTGCCTGGCCATCGCCGGCATCATCGTACCAGGTACCGTCCTGCTGTTCGCTGTCGCCATGCTCGCCGGCAGCGGCGGCTTCAGCCTGGGCGAAACCCTGCTGCTGGGGCTGCTCGGCGGCCTGTTGGGGGACGCCTTGTCGTATGGGCTCGGCAAGTATTTCCACCAGAACATCCGGCGCCTGCCATTGCTGCGCCATCATCCGGAGTGGATCGGCAGCGCCGAGGCCTATTTCCACCGCTATGGCATCGCCAGCCTGCTGGTGGGGCGTTTCATCGGCCCGCTGCGGCCGATGCTGCCGATGGTCGCCGGCATGTTCGACATGCCGCTGCCGCGCTTCATCGCCGTCAGCCTGGTGGCCGGCGCCGGCTGGTCGGTGGCCTACCTGCTGCCCGGCTGGGCCACCGGAGCGGCCATGCGTCTGCCCTTGCCGGAGGGGTTCTGGCTGGATGCCGGTATCATCGCCGGCACCCTGGCCGTGGTGATCGGCCTGAGCCTGGGCAGCAGCCTGCGCGACCAGCGCCATGGCACCCGGCTGATCGCCGGCCTGAGCCTGATCGCCCTGGTGGCCTTGTTCCTCGGCTGGCCCCACCTGCACGAGTTCGACCAGGGCGTGATGACCCTGGTCCAGGAGCATCGCAGCCAGGCCATCGACAGCGCCGTGGTGCTGGTCACCCGGCTGGGCGACTTCCGCACCCAGTTGTTCCTTGGCGCCCTGCTCACTGGCCTTCTGCTGCTAGCACGGCAATGGCGTCATGCCTTGCTCGCTGGCAGCGCGCTGATGGGCACGGCGATCGCCAATGGCACGCTGAAATGGCTGTTCGCCCGGGCTCGTCCAGAAGTGCTGAGCGATCCGCTGACCAGCTACAGCATGCCCAGCGGGCACAGTTCGGCATCGTTCGCGTTCTTCCTGGTGATGGCATTGCTGGCCGGTCGTGGCCAACCGCCACGCATGCGCCTGACCTGGGTGCTGCTGGGCAGCCTGCCGGCCTTGGCGATCGCCCTGTCGCGGGTCTACCTGGGTGCGCACTGGCCCACCGACATCCTGGCCGGGGGGCTGCTGGCCTGCTGCGTGTGCGCGCTCAGCCTGACCCTGGTGCAGCACCGCCAGCCGCTGGGTGCCTTGCCGCCACGGGTGTGGTGGCTGGTGTTGCCGGCCTGTATCGCCCTGATGGCGTTCTTCGCCTTGTACGCCCTGCCCCAGGCACTGTTGCGCTACCAGTACTGAAGGTCAGCGTCGCTCTTTTCGCGGGCAAGCCCGCTCCCACAAGTACAGCGCCGCTTTCAAGGGCTGCGGTGAACCTGTGGGAGCGGGCTTGCCCGCGAAAGGTGCGACGCAAAACACTCAGGCGAACAATTCACCCTGGATGCGCTCGAGCAGGGTCTGGATCGCCTCCAGTCGCTGCTGCGGCGAGTCGATCGCCAGCAGGTCGAGCTTGTCCTCTTCCATGAACGGCAACAGGTAGGCCAACTGGTTGGCCAGGGATTGCCTACCCTCCACTGGCCGTGGCATGTCCAGCGCCGCCACCATGGGGTGCTCACCCAAGGCCTGGAGCAACGCCAGCAGGTCGTGGTCCTGTTCGGCCAGGGCGCTGTCCGCCAGCTCCGGCAGCCAGTGCACCTCGCCGACCACGAGCTGGTCCTTTTGCACTTCGGTGCGCTCCACCCGGAAACGCCGCACACCTTCCACGCGAATACCCAGCAGGCCGTTGTCCTGCTGCTCGAAATCGCGGATCAACGCTTCGCAACCGACCGAAGCCACCGCTGGCGGCGCCTTGCCCACCTGCTCGCCTTCGAGGATGCACACCACGCCGAAGCCGCCGCCCTGCTTCATGCAGCGGCCGATCATGTCCAGGTAGCGCGCTTCGAAGATCTGCAGGTCGAGCATGCAGCCGGGAAACAACACGGTATTGAGGGGAAACAGCGGTAGCATCATCTCGATTCCTCAAGCCACCAGGCTGACCGCCAACGGCAGGAATACCGCCGTGGCCACCCCCATCAGGCTCATCGCCAACGCGGCGAAGGCGCCGCATTCGTCACTTTCCTGCAAGGCCACCGACGTGCCCACCGCATGGGCGGTCACGCCCAGCGACATGCCGCGCGCCTCGGGGCTGAGCACACCGAAGCGAGTCAGCAGCGCCGGCCCGAAGATCGCCCCGATCACCCCGGTGATCAGCACGAACACCGCCGCCAGGGCCGCCACCCCGCCGATCTGCTCGGCCACCAGCATGGCGATCGGCGATGTCACCGACTTCGGCGCCATGGTCATCAGGATCATGTGTTCGGCACCGAACCACGCACCCAGCAACAGGCAGGCCACGGTGGCGAACAGACCTCCGACTACCAGCGTAGTAAATGTCGGCCAGAACAGTTGGCGGATCCGCCGCAGGTTGAGGTAGAGCGGCACGGCCAGGGCCACCGTGGCGGGGCCCAGGAGGATGTTGAGGATCTCGGTGCTTTTGCGATATTCGGCGTAGTCGATGCCACAGCCCAGCAACACACCGATGACCAGCAGCATCGACACCAGCACCGGCTGCAGGAAGATCCAGCGGGTCTTCTCGTAGGCGGCCAGCACCACCTGGTAGGCGCCCAGGGTGATACCGATGCCGAACAGCGGATGGTGGATGACCGCATCGAGCGCGCCCTGCCAGTCGAGCATCATGGCTGCTCCTTGCGCTTGCCATGGCGCTGCATGAGCCTTTGCATCAGCACCCCGACGAAGACCAGGGTCACCAGGCAAGAGATCACCAGGGCACCGACGATGGCCCAGAAGTCCGCGGCGATGTCCCTGGCGTAGACCATCACACCGACCGCCGGTGGCACCAGCAGCAGCGGCAGGTAGCGCAACAGGCTGGTGGACGCCTCGTTCAGTGGCTTGCCGACCTCGCCACGCAGCATCAGGAACACCAGCAACAGCAGCAGGCCGATGATCGGCCCTGGCAGGATCGGCAGCAGCAGATGATTGATCGCCGTGCCCAGCAGTTGAAACAACACCAGCCAGGTCAAACCGCGCAACAGCATAGGGATCTCCTTCGAGCGTTGCCGCCATTATAAGCACGCTAAACCACGCCTATAAGCCGATATACAGCGAAAAGCGGTCAGCTTGACTGAAACGGTTCGCCGTGCTGATCTTGCACTTTCGTACCAGATCAAGCTTTTCGAACAGCAAGACAACCTGGAGAGTCGCGATGCCCTATGTACCCGTTGCAGCGCTATCGCAGTATGTCGGCAAGGAACTGGGACGTTCCGACTGGCTGACGATCGATCAGCAGCGTATCGACCTGTTCGCCGAAGCCACTGGCGATTTCCAGTTCATCCATGTCGATCCCGAGAAGGCGGCGCAAACCCCGTTCGGCACCACCATCGCCCATGGTTTCCTGACCCTGTCGCTGATCCCCAAGCTGATGGAGGACATCCTGGTACTGCCCGAAGGCCTGAAGATGGTGGTCAACTACGGCCTGGACAGCGTGCGCTTCATCCAGCCGGTGAAGGTGGACAGCAAGGTGCGGCTCAAGGTCGAGCTGAGCGATGCCAGCGAAAAGAAACCGGGGCAATGGCTGCTCAAGGCCATCGCCACCCTGGAGATCGAGAGCGAGGAGAAACCGGCCTATATCGCCGAGTCCCTGTCGCTCTGCTTTGTCTAGTGGTGGGTCAGTCGAGCGAGGTGTTGTGATGTGAGGGCCGCGTCGCGAAAGGGGCGCGAAGCGGCCCTAATTGCTCACTGCCTGTCTCCAACCACCTGTTCTGCGGCATACTCGGCAGATCTTTTGCCTGGATCCCGCCATGCGTCCACTGCTGCCCCTCGCGCTGTTACTGCTGCTCGCCGCCTGCGGCGACGGCGAACCCCTGTCGCCGCCGGATGCCCGCCTGCCCGATGGCGGCCGCTACCGCGGCGAGGTGATCGATGGCCTGTTGCAGGGCGAAGGGCGCATCGACTATCCCAATGGCAGCTGGTACGCCGGGACCTTCAAGGATGGCCAGTGGCACGGCCAGGGCGAGTGGCACGGCAGCAACGGCGAGGTCTATCGGGGCCAGTTCGCCGAGGGGCTGTTCCATGGGCTGGGCGACCTGACCACCCCCGGCAGCCATTATGCCGGCACCTTCAAGCATGGCCGGCGCGATGGCGAAGGCACCCTCCGGCAGAACGACCAGACCTATCGCGGCCAGTTCAAGGACGACCAGTACGAAGGCGCCGGCCAGCTGGAACTGGCCGACGGCAGCCGCTACCAGGGCCTGTTCGCCAAGGGCAAGCCCAACGGCGCCGGCGTGCGCAGCGACGCCAGCGGCAACCAGTTCAGCGGCCGTTTCGTCGATGGCCTGCTGCAAGGCAGCGGCACCTACGACAGCGTCGAGGGCGAGCAGTACATCGGCGAGTTCAAGGACAACCGCCTGGAAGGCCGGGGCCGCTACGAGAACGCCGACGGCGATGTGTGGATCGGCAACTTCAAGGACGGCTCGCTCGATGGCGAGGGCGAATTGCTCGGCAGCGACGGCAGCCGCTACAAGGGCCACTTCCGTGACTGGCGCTTTTCCGGCAAGGGCCACCTGCTACTGGCCGACGGCACCCAGTACATCGGCGGTTTCGCCAACGACGCCTACCAGGGCCGTGGACGCCTGACCCTCCCGGGTGGGCGGGTCGAAAGCGGCTACTGGGTCAACGGCGTGCGCGTGCGCGACGAAAAGGGCAGGCTGCTGCCCGACCCGCTCGACCTGGCCCTGCTCAACCAGGGCCGGCTGCTGCAGGAGGCCCTGGCCAAGGTGCCGAGCTCGGTCCCGCCGATCCAGTTGTACAGCCTGGTCGTGGCCGGCGATGGGCAGCAGAGCGTGTTCCTGCGCGAGGCCGACTACGTCAGCAACATGCTCCGGGTACGCTTCGGGGCTCGCGGCCAGGTGACGCTGGTCAACCATCGCGACCACCTGAGCGACCGGCCCATGGCCACCCGCGAGAACCTCACCCGCGCCGCCCAGACCCTGGCCGAGCGCAGCGGCCCGGAAGACCTGGTGTTCATCTACCTGACCAGCCACGGCAGCCCGGATCACCAGTTGGTGCTCGACCAGCCGCGCCTGCAACTGGCCGACCTCTCCGCCGACGAACTGGCCGGCGCCCTGGCACCACTGAAGGGCCGCGACAAGATAATCGTCATCTCCGCCTGCTATTCAGGGGGCTACATCGCCCCGCTCAAGGACGACCGGACCCTGATCATGACTGCGGCACGCCCCGACCGGGTGTCCTTCGGCTGCTCGGAAGAGGCCGACTTCACCTATTTCGGCGACGCCCTGTTCGCCGAGGCGCTGAACCAGACGGACGACCTGAAACAGGCGTTCGAACTGGCCCGCCGCAGCGTTGCCGAACGTGAAAGGAGGGAAGGCTTCGAGGCCTCGGAGCCGCAGCTCTGGGCGCCGCCAACGGTCCTTGCGCACTGGCAGCGATTGCGCCAGCAGCAAGCCGAGGAAGCCTTGCGCAACAAGGCACAGCCAACCGCGGGTGGGCAGGCGAAAACGCCGGGCACCCACTAAGCTGTGTGTAAAAGGGGAGAGACATCATGTACTTGACGCCTCAGCATGTCCTGCTTGCCGGAGCCACGGGCCTGACGGGTGAACACCTGCTCGACCGCCTGCTCAACGAACCCACCATCAGCCGGGTGCTGGCACCTACCCGCCGGCCACTGGCCGAGCACCCGCACCTGGAAAACCCCGTGGGCGACCCGGCCGTGTTTCTCCCACAGTTGGCCGGGCGTGTCGACATCGCCTTCTGCTGCCTGGGCACCACGCTCAAGCAAGCCGGCTCCGAGTCGGCCTTCCGCGCCGTCGACCTGGACATGGTGGTGGCCTTCAGCAAGCGCGCGCGGGAGCTGGGGGCTCGCCATCTGCTGGTGGTCAGCGCCATCGGTGCCGATCCCAAGTCGTCGATCTTCTATAACCGGGTCAAGGGCGAGATGGAAGAAGCGCTCAAGGCCCAGGATTGGCCACAACTGACCATCGTCCGGCCCTCGCTGTTGCTGGGCGAGCGCCTGGAGCCACGGCTGGGCGAACGCCTGGCCGCACCGCTGTCGCGATTGATACCGGGCAAGTACCGGGGGATCGAGGCCTGCACCCTGGCCCGAGCGCTGTGGCGCCTGGCGCTGGAGGAAGAAGACGGGGTGCGCATCGTCGAGTCGGATGAGTTGCGCAAGCTGGGCAGGAAATAAGTCAGTTACACGTATTGGGGCCGCTTTGCAGCCCATCGCCAGTAAACTGAACTCCCACAAGGTTCTGCGCCGACCTCAGGAGCGGCGCAGTCTCTATGGGAGCAGCTTGCCGGCGATAGGGCGCGAAGCGGCCCCAAGTGACAGCTGCAACACTTGGCTGATGGGCTCAAAGCCCGCCAGTAGCCTGAAAGCCAATCCCCAACGCCGTCAGCAACGACAATGGCAACAACAAGGTGTCGAGCAACAGGCTCCCCGGCAGGTCCCACCCAGGATACGCCGGTGCCTGCGCCCCGAAGCGGTCCTCGGGGCAACACCCACCCTTGAGTGCATACAGGTCCAGCCGCGTCCCGGCATACACCACCGGCGTTCCCGGCTTGTTGGCATCCAGCGTGCGCACGGTCGCGCAGCCACCGAGCAGGGCCAGCACCAGCAGCCCTGCCAGCGCCCGCCTCAATCGTCGATCCCGAGGTGGTGCTCACCCCAGCGCGGCAGCATGTCCTGGGGGATGTTCAGCAGGTTGAGGATGCGCGCCACGACGAAATCGACCAGGTCGTCGATGGTCTGCGGCTGGTGATAGAAGCCCGGCGCCGCCGGCAGGATCACCGCGCCCATCTGCGACAGCTTGAGCATGTTCTCCAGGTGAATGGTCGACAACGGCGCCTCGCGCGGAACCAGGATCAACTGCCGACGCTCTTTCAAGGTGACGTCGGCCGCCCGTTCGATCAGGTTGTTGCAGGCCCCCGTGGCGATGGCCGACAAGGTCCCGGTGGAACACGGCACCACCACCATGGCCGCCGGCGCGCCAGACCCTGAAGCCACGGGCGACATCCAGTCCTCCTTGCCATAGACACGGATCTGCCCGTCGGCGGCACCGGTGTATTCGGTCAGGAACGCCTGCATCGCCTGGGGCTTGGCCGGCAGCAATACATCAGTCTCGGTGGACATCACCAGTTGCGCAGCCTTGGAGATGAGGAAATGCACCTCACGGTCCTCGCGCACCAGGCAGTCGAGCAGGCGCAGCCCATACTGCGCCCCCGAGGCACCGGTCATGGCCAGGGTGATGCGCTCCGGCCCACTCATGCCAGGGCCTCGGCCAGCTTGCCGTGCAGGCCGCCAAAACCGCCGTTGCTCATGATCACCACATGGGTGCCTGGGCGGGCCTGGCCCTTGATGCGCTCGATGATCGCCTCGAGGCTGTCGGCCACCACCGCCGGCACCTTGCACTGGGCGGCAGTGCTGGCCAGGTCCCAGCCCAGGTTGGGCGGGGCGTACCAGATCACCTGGTCGGCCGCCTCGACGCTTTCTGGCAGCCCTTCGCGGTGGGCACCAAGCTTCATGGAGTTGGAACGCGGCTCGATCACGGCGATCACCGGCGCTTCGCCGACACGCTTGCGCAGGCCGTCGAGGGTGGTGGCGATGGCGGTCGGATGATGGGCGAAATCGTCGTAGATGGTCACGCCCTGGACCTCGGCCACCTTCTCCATACGCCGCTTGACGCTCTTGAACGCACTCAACCCCTCGATGCCCATGGCCGGCGCCACGCCCACGTGGCGGGCGGCGGCCAGGGTGGCCAGGGCATTGGCCACGTTGTGCTGGCCGGTCAGTTCCCACTCGACCACGCCCTGGGCCTCGCCTTCGAACAGCACCTCGAAGCGCGAGCCATCGGCGCTGAGCAAGCGCGCCTGCCACTGGCCGCCCTCGCCGGTGGTCTGCACCGGGGTCCAGCAGCCCATGCCGATCACCCGTTCCAGAGCCGGTTCGGTGGTCGGGTGGATGATCAGGCCCTCGCTGGGAATCGTCCGTACCAAGTGGTGGAACTGCCGCTCGATGGACGCCAGGTCAGGGAAGATGTCCGCATGATCGAACTCAAGGTTGTTGAGGATCGCGGTGCGTGGATGGTAATGCACGAACTTCGAGCGCTTGTCGAAGAAAGCACTGTCGTATTCGTCTGCCTCGACCACGAAGAACGGTGTCTCGCCCAGGCGCGCCGACACCGAGAAGTTCTGCGGCACGCCGCCGATCAAAAAGCCCGGGCTCATGCCGGCATGCTCCAGGACCCAGGCCAGCATGCTGCTGGTGGTGGTCTTGCCATGGGTGCCGGCCACGGCCAGCACCCAGCGCCCCTGCAGCACGTGATCGGCCAGCCACTGGGGGCCGGAGACATAGGGCAGGCCCTTGTTCAGCACGTATTCCACGGCCGGGTTGCCCCGCGACATGGCGTTGCCGATCACCACCAGGTCCGGCGCCGGCTGCAGTTGGGCCGGGTCATAGCCTTGGGTCAGTTCGATGCCCTGGGCCTGCAGTTGCGTGCTCATCGGCGGATAGACGTTGGCGTCGGAGCCAGTGACCCGATGGCCCAGCTCCTTGGCCAGCACCGCCAGCGAACCCATGAAAGTGCCGCAAATACCGAGAATGTGAATGTGCATGGTCGACCTCGCAAAACATCGAGGCAGGGTAGCCCAGGGCGAGGGAAATCGCACCCGCTGTTTCGCTTACCCGGCCCTGGCGATGCCGTGCTTGCGCAGTTTCCGATACAAGGTATTGCGGCTGATGCCCAGGTGTTCGGCGACGTGGGTCATGTGCCAGCGTTTTGCCTCGAGCACGGCCAGCAGCGCGTCCCGCTCGACGTCCTCGAGGGTTACTGGGCCACCGTGGGGCTGGCCAGCCATGACAAGGGGCTCGCCCTCGTTCGCGGGCAAGCCCGCTGCCACGGGCGTGGCGCCGTGTTTCACGATCGGCGGCAGGTCGGCATGCTCGATGCGATGGTCTTCGCACAACGCCACCAGGGTGCGCAGCACATTGCGCATCTGTCGCACGTTCCCCGGCCAGGCGAAGTCCAGCAGGGCCTGGCGCGCGGCCGGCGCGATCCCGATAGGCAGCCCGTCTGCCTCCTGCGCCAGGAGAAAGTCCAGCAACTGCGCCTTGTCGCTGCGCTCGCGCAAGGCCGGGAGCGCCACCTCCAGGCCATTGAGGCGGTAATACAGGTCTTCGCGGAAACTCCCCTGCTCCACCCGCTCCAGCAGGTCGCGGTGGGTGGCACTGATGATCCGTACATCCACCGCTTGCGGCTCACCGCCGATGGGCACCACCCGGCGCTCCTCCAGCACCCGCAGCAGGCGGGTCTGCAAGGCCAGGGGCATGTCGCCGATCTCGTCCAGCAGCAGCGTGCCGCCATCGGCCTGGAGCAGCTTGCCGCGCATGCCCTCCTTGCGTGCCCCGGTGAAACTGCCGCCGCGATAGCCGAACAGCTCGCTCTCGATCAGGCTCTCGGGGATCGAGGCACAGTTGATCGCCACGAAGGCCTTGTCCCGGCGATCACTGGCCTGGTGCACCGCCTGGGCGAACGCCTCCTTGCCACAGCCGGTCTCGCCACGCAGCAGCAGCGGCACGTCTCGCTCGAAGACCCGCACGGCACGGCGGAAATCGTTCTGCAGGGCCGGGTCGAGCAAGCACAGGGCGGGCTGCGGCACAGCCTTGGCCAACGGCGCGGCAGGCGGTACCGACCACGCCGGCGTGTGCGCCTGGCCGCGCAGGCTGGCGAATACCCGCCGGCCATCGCGGGTGTGCAATGGCCAGGCCGCGCAGCCCTGGGGCGTGGCGCGGCTGAACAGTTCGTCGTGGCTGCAGGCGAAGAACATGTCCACCGGCTTGCCCAGCACACCGCCACGGATGGTGCCCAGCAGGTTCAGGGCGCCCTGGTTGACCGCGCAGATCCGCCCGTCGCCGTCGAACGCCAGCAAACCCTCGCTGAACAACCCGACCGATTCGGCCTGCAGGTGAAAGCGCAACAGCCACTGGTGTTCGAAATGGCGCAGGAAATAGCAGCCTTCGATCATCTTCGCCGAGAGGTTGACCAGGGCCATGGTATGGAACTGGCTCTGGCGCGACACGTCTGGCCGCGCCGAGGAAACATCGAGCACCGCCAGCAGCTCGCCGTGGGGGTCGAACACCGGGCTCGCCGAGCAGGTCAGGCCGGTGTGGCGGCCGCGAAAATGCTCGTCCTGGTGGATGGTCAGGGCCTGGCGCTCGACCAGGCAGGTGCCGATGCCATTGGTGCCCTCGCGGGCCTCGCTCCAATCGGCGCCCAGCCACAGCCCGGCACGCTCGAAGATGCGCCGCTCGGTGGGCGCGGTGACACAGTTGAGGATCACCCCGCGGGCATCGGTCAGCAGTACCGCATGGCCAGAGCCGGAAAGCTGCTGGTGCAGGCTGTTCATCTCGCTGTCGGCGATCTGCAGCACCTGGCGCAGGCGCTCGCGGCTCTCCAGCAGGCGGCCGTGTTCCAGCACCACGGGGGCCTGGGCCAAGGCTGGGTCGAGGTGATAGTCCTCCAGGCAGCGCAGCCAGGAGCGGGCGATCGATGGGTCGCTGCCCGGCCCGCTGGCCTGGCCGCGGGCGACCGTGAGCACCTGGTGGGCATGGCGGCTGAAAGGGTTGCTCTGCATTAGTTGTTGTTCTCCGCAGATAGAGCGTCCTGCCAGCATCCTCTACCTGGGAAGGCTTTGCAATGGCGCACTGACCGCTGAGTCATGCGCTGTGTCGGAAACGGTACAAAGTGTCACGGCGAGCGTACCAGGGTAGGCACAACGGTCTGTCAGTCTCATCACCAATTTCGCATAACTCATTGATTATAAAAGGGCTCTGAGCGCTGGCCCGACCTTTGCTCTACGCTTTTCAACTCCATCACAAACACAATAGCCAGGAGACACACCATGCGTTACGCACATCCCGGTACCGAAGGCGCGAAGATTTCCTTCAAGAGCCGCTACGGTAACTACATCGGTGGTGAGTTCGTTCCTCCGGTCAAGGGTGAGTACTTCACCAACACCTCGCCGGTGAACGGCCAGCCGATCGCCGAATTCCCCCGCTCCACCGCCGAGGACATCGACAAGGCGCTGGACGCCGCCCATGCCGCCGCCGACGCCTGGGGCCGCACCTCGGTGCAAGAACGCTCGAACGTCCTGCTGAGGATCGCCGACCGCATCGAGCAGAACCTGGAAGTCCTGGCCATCACCGAGACCTGGGACAACGGCAAGCCGATTCGCGAGACCCTCAACGCCGACATCCCCCTGGCGGTCGATCATTTCCGCTACTTCGCCGGCTGCATCCGCGCCCAGGAAGGCGGCGCCGCCGAGATCAACGAAAGCACCGTGGCCTATCACATCCACGAACCACTGGGCGTGGTCGGGCAGATCATCCCGTGGAACTTCCCACTGCTGATGGCCGCCTGGAAGCTGGCGCCGGCCCTGGCCGCGGGCAACTGCGTGGTGCTCAAGCCGGCCGAACAGACCCCACTGGGCATTACCGTGCTGCTCGAGCTGATCGGCGACCTGCTGCCCAAGGGCGTGCTCAACGTGGTGCAAGGCTATGGCCGCGAGGCCGGTGAAGCCCTGGCCACCAGCAAGCGCATCGCCAAGATCGCCTTCACCGGCTCCACCCCGGTCGGCTCGCACATCATGAAGTGCGCCGCCGAGAACATCATCCCGTCCACCGTGGAGCTGGGCGGCAAGTCGCCGAACATCTACTTCGAAGACATCATGCAGGCCGAGCCGAGCTTCATCGAGAAGGCCGCCGAGGGCATGGTGCTGGCCTTCTTCAACCAGGGCGAGGTGTGCACCTGCCCGTCGCGAGCGCTGGTGCAGGAGTCGATATACCCGCAGTTCATGGAAGCGGTGATGAAGAAGGTCCAGCAGATCAAGCGTGGCGACCCGCTGGACACCGAGACCATGGTAGGTGCCCAGGCGTCCCAGCAGCAGTTCGAGAAGATCCTCTCCTACCTGGAGATCGCCGAGAAGGAAGGCGCCGAGTTGCTGACCGGCGGCAAGGTGGAAAAACTCGAAGGCAGCCTGGCCACCGGCTACTACATCCAGCCGACCCTGCTCAAGGGCAACAACCGCATGCGCGTGTTCCAGGAAGAGATCTTCGGCCCGGTGGTCAGTGTCACCACCTTCAAGGATGAAGCCGAGGCTCTGGCGATCGCCAACGACACCGAGTTCGGCCTTGGCGCCGGCGTCTGGACCCGCGACATCAACCGCGCCTACCGCATGGGCCGTGGCATCAAGGCTGGTCGCGTATGGACCAACTGCTACCACCTGTACCCGGCGCATGCCGCGTTCGGGGGCTACAAGAAGTCCGGTGTCGGCCGCGAAACCCACAAGATGATGCTCGACCATTACCAGCAGACCAAGAACCTGCTGGTGAGCTACGACATCAACCCGCTGGGCTTCTTCTAACGAACAGCCTCGAGCTGCAAACGACAAGAAAAAGCGGACCGTGCACAGGCCTGCTTTTTCTTGAAGCTTGCAGCTTGAAGCTTGCGGCTCGCAGTTCGCAGCTGAATGGCCCGCTTCCTGCACGACCAATCACCATGGGCTGGAAGTCCCTCCGGCCATCAAGAAAAACAACAGGTGAACACTATGCCAAGCGATCATTCCGCCACCGGCACGCCGGTGAGCGCTTCCGTCGATTTCGAAAAAGTCGATGCGGACTATTTCCAGCACCGCCAGCTGAAAAAAGGCGCGGCGGGCTGGATCCTGCTGGTGGGCCTGGGCGTGGCCTACGTGATTTCCGGCGACTATGCCGGCTGGAACTTCGGCCTGGCCCAGGGCGGCTGGGGCGGCATGTTCCTCGCCACCTTGCTGATGGCCACCATGTACCTGTGCATGTGCTTTTCCCTGGCCGAACTGTCGTCGATGATCCCCACCGCCGGCGGCGGCTACGGTTTCGCCCGCAGCGCCTTCGGGCCCTGGGGCGGCTTTTTGACCGGTACCGCGATCCTCATCGAGTACGCCATCGCCCCGGCCGCCATCGCCACGTTCATCGGCGCCTACTGCCAGTCGCTGTTCGGCATCGGCGGCTGGATGGTCTACCTGGCGTTCTATATCGTCTTCATCGGCATCCATATCTTCGGTGTCGGTGAAGCGCTCAAGCTGATGTTCATCATCACCGCCGTCGCCGCGATCGCCCTGGCCGTGTTCCTGGTGGGCATGGTGCCCCATTTCGATGCAGCCAACCTGTTCGACATCGCCCAGACCGACGCCGCTGGCGCCAGCGCCTTCCTGCCCTTCGGCTATGTCGGCATCTGGGCGGCGATCCCCTACGCGATCTGGTTCTTCCTCGCCGTCGAAGGCGTGCCACTGGCCGCCGAGGAAACCAAGAACCCACGGCGCGACCTGCCACGCGGCCTGATCGGCGCCATGCTGGTGCTGCTAGCCTTCGCCCTGCTGATCCTGGTGGTCGGGCCTGGCGGTGCCGGTTCCGAGGCCCTGAAAGCCTCCGGCAACCCGCTGGTCGAGGCGCTGGCCAAGGCCTACGGTGGTTCCACCTGGATGGGCGGCTTCGTCAACCTGGTCGGCCTGGCTGGCCTGATCGCTAGCTTTTTCTCGATCATCTACGCCTATTCGCGGCAGATCTTCGCCCTTTCCCGCGCAGGCTACCTGCCGCGCAAACTCTCGGAGACCAACAAGAGCAAGGCGCCAGTACTGGCCCTCGTCATCCCGGGGATCATCGGTTTCTGCCTGTCCCTGACCGGCCAGGGCGACCTGCTGATCCTGGTGGCGGTGTTCGGTGCCACGCTGTCCTACGTGCTGATGATGGCCGCGCACATCACCCTGCGCATCCGTCGCCCCCGGATGGAGCGTCCGTACCGCACCCCAGGCGGCATCTTCACCTCGGGCCTGGCCCTGGTGCTGGCCTGCCTGGCGGTGGTCGCGGGCTTCCTGGTCGACCCTCGGGTGGTGATTGGCGCCGCGGTAATCTATGGAGTATTAATTGCCTACTTCGCCTTCTACAGCCGCCACCACCTGGTGGCCGGGACACCGGAAGAGGAATTCGCCGCGATCCAGAAAGCCGAAGAGGCCCTGCACTGATCGCCGTCTTACGCCGCGGGCCAGCCCCGCGGCGCCCTGGAGATTCTGTATGGCAAGTTTCGTACACACGGTGGGCAACCAGGTCTACCGCTTCGACAGCCTCAAGGAAGTCATGGCCAAGGCCAGCCCGGCACGCTCGGGCGACTACCTGGCCGGTGTCGCGGCCAGCAACGACGGCGAGCGGGTCGCCGCGCAGATGGCACTGGCCGACATCCCGCTCAAGCACTTCCTCAACGAGGCGCTGATCCCCTACGAAGACGATGAAGTCACCCGGCTGATCATCGACAGCCACGACGCCGAGGCCTTCGCCCCGGTCAGCCAACTGACGGTCGGTGGGCTGCGCGACTGGCTGCTGAGCGAGGCGGCCGACGAGGACAGCCTGCGCGCCCTGGCCCCAGGCCTGACGCCAGAGATGGCCGCCGCGGTGTCGAAGATCATGCGCGTCCAGGACCTGGTCCTGGTGGCGCAGAAGATCCGTGTGGTCACGCGCTTTCGCGGCACCATGGGCCTGCGTGGGCGGCTGTCGACCCGCCTGCAGCCCAACCACCCGACCGACGAGCCCGCCGGTATCGCCGCCAGCATCCTCGACGGCCTGCTGTACGGCAACGGCGATGCCATGATCGGCATCAACCCGGCCACCGACAGCATCGCCTCGATCTGCGCCCTGCTGGAGATGCTCGACGCCATCATCCAGCGCTACCAGATCCCCACCCAGGCCTGCGTACTGACCCACGTCACCACCTCGATCGAGGCGATCAACCGGGGTGTGCCGCTGGACCTGGTGTTCCAGTCCATCGCCGGCACCGAGGCCGCCAACGCGGGCTTCGGCATCAACCTCAACGTGCTCCAGGAAGGCTACGAGGCCGGGCTGTCCCTAAAGCGCGGTACCATGGGGCAGAACCTGATGTACTTCGAGACCGGCCAGGGCAGCGCCCTGTCGGCCAACGCCCACCACGGCGTCGACCAGCAGACCTGCGAAACCCGCGCCTACGCCGTGGCCCGGCACTTCAAACCGTTCCTGGTCAACACCGTGGTCGGCTTCATCGGCCCGGAATACCTGTACAACGGCAAGCAGATCATCCGCGCGGGCCTGGAGGATCACTTCTGCGGCAAGCTGCTCGGCGTCCCCATGGGCTGCGACATCTGCTACACCAACCATGCCGAAGCCGACCAGGACGACATGGATACCCTGCTGACCCTGCTGGGCGTGGCCGGGATCAACTTCATCATGGGCATCCCCGGCTCCGACGACATCATGCTCAACTACCAGACCACCTCGTTCCACGACGCGCTCTACGCGCGCCAGACCCTGGGCCTTAAGCCTGGCCCGGAGTTCGAGGCCTGGCTGGAACGTACCGGCATCTTCACCCAGGCCGATGGCCGGATACGCTTTGGCGACAACCTGCCGCCGGCGTTCCGCCAGGCCCTGGCACAGCTTGCATAGGGAGTGACCATGGACCCACGCACACCCGCCCATGACAACCCCTGGCTGGCCCTGCGCAACCTGACCCCGGCGCGCATCGCCCTGGGCCGTACCGGTATCAGCCTGCCGACTGGCGCCCAGCTGGACTTCCAGTTCGCCCATGCCCAGGCCCGCGATGCCGTGCACCTGCCCTTCGACCATGCTGGCCTGCGCAGCCAGCTCGCCGACCGGGGTCGCGACAGCCTGCTGCTGCACAGCGCCGCCAGCGACCGTCACCAGTACCTGCAGCGCCCCGACCTGGGCCGGCGCCTGAACGAAGACTCGGCCCAGCGCCTGCGCGAGCATGCCCAGGCCCACCCTGGTGGGGTCGACCTGGCGATCGTGGTCGCCGACGGCCTCTCGGCCCTGGCCGTGCATCGCCATACCCTGCCCTTCCTCGCCCGCTTCGAGGAGCAGGCCGCCGCCGACGGCTGGACCAGCGCCCCGGTGGTGCTGGTGGAACAGGGCCGCGTGGCGGTGGGCGATGAAGTCGGCGAGTTGCTCGGCGCACGCATGACGGTGATGCTGATCGGCGAACGCCCCGGCCTGAGCTCGCCCGACAGCCTGGGGCTGTATTTCACCTACGCGCCCAAGGTCGGCCTGACCGACGCCTATCGCAACTGCATTTCCAATGTACGCCTGGAGGGGCTGAGCTACGGCATGGCCGCCCACCGCCTGCTGTACCTGATGCGCGAGGCCTGCCGCCGGCAGTTGTCGGGGGTGAACCTGAAGGACGAGGCCGAGGTGCACAGCCTCGAGACTGAAAGCGCCACAGGTAAAAGCGGCAACTTCCTGCTTGGAGAAGAGTAAAAAACATGTCACGCCGGGCGGATTGCGCTTCCCGGCTGCTTTGGGCAGCATCTGAAGCGGCTGGCAATCCGCTGTTTCCCCACATGGACTCTGAGGGCCGCACATGCGCATCATCAAGGCAACCCTGGAACACCTCGACCTGCTGACCCCGTTGTTCGTGAAATATCGCGAGTTCTACGGGCAACTGCCCTACCCCGACAGCTCGCGCAGTTTCCTGGAAAAGCGCCTCAAGCGTGGTGAGTCGGTGATCTACCTGGCCCTGCCGGATGACGAAGAGGGCCGCCTGCTGGGGTTCTGCCAGCTCTACCCGAGCTTCTCGTCGCTGTCGCTCAAGCGTGTGTGGATCCTCAACGACATCTACGTGGCCGAAGACTCCCGCCGCATGCTGGTCGCCGACCACCTGATGCGCGAAGCCAAGAAGATGGCCAAGGAAACCAATGCCGTGCGCATGCGCGTATCCACCAGCAGCGACAACGAGGTGGCGAAGAAGACCTACGAGTCGATGGGGTTTCACAAGGACACCGAGTTCGAGAACTACGTGCTGCCGATCAACCAGGATTGAGGCGGTACGGGCAGTTGGGGCCACATCGCGCCCCATCGCCGGCAAGCCGCTCCCACACGGCCCTGCAAATCGCATCATGCGTGATCGACTCGAACCCTGCGGGAGCTGGCTTGCCAGCGATGGGCTGCAAGGCAGCCCCAGTGGGCCTGACTGACATTGAACCCCGTAATCCGCCGCTACAAACTCTCCGGGCACATTCCTGGCATCGCCGTATAATGCCCTTCCTGTCATGTGTGAAAATTTACCTCCCGCCGGTAAACAAACCTACGCCCTTGGCATTGTCCGTCATCGCGCGCCCGTAGCTGCGGGTCAAGAACACAGGTGCTGTACATGGAATTCAACCCGCTGGACCTCATCCTGCATCTCGATGCCTATCTCGATCTGCTGGTCACCAACTATGGTCCCTGGATCTACGCCATCCTCTTCACGGTGATCTTCTGCGAGACCGGCCTGGTGGTGATGCCCTTCCTGCCGGGTGATTCGCTGCTGTTCATCGCTGGCGCCGTGGCCGCTGGCGGCGGCATGGACCCGGTACTGCTCTCTGGCCTGCTGATGGCGGCGGCGATCATGGGCGACAGCACCAACTACGTGATCGGCCGCACGGCTGGGGAGCGCCTGTTCCGCGACCCGAACTCGAAGATCTTCCGCCGCGACTACCTGCAGCGCACCCACGACTTCTACGCACGCCACGGCGGCAAGACCGTGACCATGGCACGCTTCCTGCCGATCCTGCGCACCTTCGCCCCCTTCGTCGCCGGCATCGCCCACATGCACTACCCACGCTTTTTGGCCTTCAGCGTGACCGGTTCGCTGCTCTGGGTCGGGGGCCTGGTGACCCTGGGCTACTTCTTCGGCAACGTACCGTTCATCAAGCAGCACCTGTCGCTGATGGTCCTGGGCATCATCTTCCTGTCGCTGGTACCGATGGTCCTGGGCCTGCTGCGCGGACGCCTGGGCCGCACGGCCAAGGCCCACTGATCCACGCCATGTGGTCGCTTCGCGCCTGGCGCCGCCGACGCACCCTGGCCCGTTACCCGGTCGACCCGCAGCTGTGGCAAGTGGTTCATGAACGCCTGCCGCTGCTCGACGGCCTCAGCGACGAGGAAGACCGCTGGCTGCGCGAGGCCTGCGTCCTGTTCCTGCACGACAAGCACCTGACCACCCTGCCAGGCGTGGAGCTGGACGACGAGCAGCGCCTGTTCCTCGCCGCCCAGGCCCAGTTGCCGCTGCTGCACCTGGGGGACCTGGACTGGTACCAGGGCTTCCACGAGATCATCCTCTACCCCGATGACTTCAAGAGCCCCCAGCGCCACCGCGACAGCAGCGGCGTCGAGCATACCTGGGACGCCGAGCACAGCGGCGAGGCCTGGCAGCAGGGGCCGGTGATCCTGGCCTGGCCCGGGGTGCTGGCCAGCGGCGGCTGGGAGGCCTACAACCTGGTGATCCACGAGTTGGCGCACAAGCTCGACATGCTCAACGGCGACGCCAACGGCCTGCCGCCCCTGCACGGCAGCATGCGCGTGGCAGACTGGGCCACGGCCATGCAGCAGGCCTACGACGACCTCAACCGCCAGCTGGATGCCAACCCGGACGCCGAGACGGCCATCGACCCCTACGCGGCGGAAAACCCCGCGGAATTCTTCGCCGTCACCAGCGAGTACTTCTTCAGCGCGCCCGACCTGCTGCACCAGGCCTACCCCCAGGTGTACGGGCAACTGTCGCTGTTCTACCGCCAGGATCCGCTCGCGCGCCTGGCCAGGCTGCAGGCCGAACACCCGGACTACCGCGAAACCCACGCCTGAGGCCCCCGCACATCCGGCCGGGCGTGGCATGCCCTGTCGGAATGTGCCTATAATCGCCGCCACTTTTTTGGTCAAACATGGGGGCACTGCCCAATGAGCTACAGCAAGATTCCGGCTGGCAAAGACCTGCCGAACGACATCTACGTCGCCATCGAGATCCCGGCCAACCACGCGCCGATCAAGTACGAGATCGACAAGGACAGCGACGCCCTGTTCGTCGACCGCTTCATGGCCACCCCGATGTTCTACCCGGCCAACTATGGCTACATCCCCAACACCCTGGCTGACGACGGCGACCCGCTGGACGTGCTGGTCGTGACCCCCTACCCGGTCGCCCCGGGTTCGGTCATCCGCGCCCGCCCGGTCGGCGTCCTGCACATGGACGACGAAAGCGGTGGCGACGCCAAGGTCCTGGCCGTTCCGCACGACAAGCTGAGCCAGCTGTACGTCGACGTCAAGGAATACACCGACCTGCCCGCCCTGCTGCTGGAGCAGATCAAGCACTTCTTCGAGAACTACAAGGATCTCGAGAAAGGCAAGTGGGTCAAGGTCAAGGGCTGGGAAGGCGCCGATGCCGCCCGCGCCGAGATCACCAAGTCGGTCGCTGCCTACAAGGGCTGACCGCCGGCTCGCAAGGCCCTGCCTCGGCAGGGCTTTTTTGTGGGCCTTGGGTTTTCGGCGTGAGCAGTAAAAACTCCTACGCAGTCCTAGGCGCACTCCTACAATCACCCCGTTTTCGTACGTAACGCCTCAACCACGGGTTCATTTCCCCGCCGGCAGCCGCTCGCTAGACTCGGCTCCATGAATACCTCCGGTGACCGTCTCAAGGCCCTGCTCCAGGAATGCGGCCTGACCCCTTCCGATTTCGCCGCCCAGCGTGGCGTCACGCCCCAGCACGTCAACAATTGGTTCAAGCGCGGGGTACCGCTGGCGCGCCTCGAAGAGATCGCCGACCTGTTCTGCGTGCAGCGCCGCTGGCTGCGCAGCGGCGAAGGCGCCAAGCACCCCAGCCCCCTCCTGCGCCAGCCACTGCGCTGCCCGGCGCCGGTCGACGCCCCACCTCTCTCGTCCCTCCGGGAAGGGCGCCAACTGCGCATCCCGCTGCATGCCCTGCGCGACGGCCGCCTCGAACCGCTGGGCAAACGCCACCTGCGCCTGCCTGCGCAGACGCTCAAGGCCCTGGGCATCGCCCGCAAGAATGTCATCGGCCTGGCCATACCCTCCGCGAGCATGGCTCCCGTCATCCCCTCGGACGCCATCCTGGCCATCGACCGCAGCCTGACCCAGGTCATCGATGGCGAAACCTATGCCCTGCTGCACAACGGCAAACTGCGGGTCCACCGCCTGAGCCTCGGCCACCACGACACCCTGTACCTGCACAATCACACGCTGGAGCGCTACACACCGTCCCAACGTCAGGCGCAGGGTATGGTGATCCTCGGCTGGGTGTTCCACTGGTCGTGCTTCAGCCAGCAGCGCCCTGTCTGAAACACCTTACGCCATTTTTTGCTGGGCAACCTGCACCAGCCCTAGTATGCTACGCGGCACATTTTGCCCCGACCGGCCAAAGGCCGCGCTCCAGAGGGCCTGGCGACGCCTCACACAGCCGTCCGCCATCTTTCCAGGCCTCGATGGCCATACCGATTAAGGCGGTTGCGGCTTACCAAAAATTAGCCAAGACCGTCCCCGAGAAGCCGGCCACAAGCCGGCTTTTTAATTTGTCCTGTCCCGTCCTGAATAAGGTTTACACCTTTCCCCCGAGAAACTGGAGACCTCGCCTCGCTCGCCTTTGCCCATCGACACCACCACCCGCTCATCCTCGACGCGATAGACCAGGCGGTGGCCGAAAGCCTTCAGCTTGATCTTGTAGTGACCCGGTATGTCGGCCTGCACACGAGGCGTCTGCAGGCGTTCCCTGAGCCTCGTGATCCGCCCGCGCACCGTATTCATGGCGCAAGAGAAGAATTCCAGCCTATAGGCCATCCAGCCATGCAAGCCCCATCTCCTACTCGATCGCTGAGTCCTGTCATTGCGCCTCAGCCTGCATGACAGGTGCGTCCAGACCGGGTTGAACCGTCACGCGAACCTGACAGATCTGTAATGCCGGGCTCAGCTTCCTGAAAGCGCAGGCTCGCTAACGTAGCCAAGACAGTGACCCGCTGCGGAACAACGGATGAGCTTGCTCGAAGCGCTCGTGACGATGATCGCCTCTGGCCTGTGAAACCGAAGGCTGTGACGTCGAGCAGCCTGGATATCAGCGAATGACCTGACTGGACACGACGGCATGCACAGCAAAACCACGAGACGATCCTTCGTCAAAGGCCTGGCCGCTACTGGACTACTGGGTGGACTAGGCATGTGGCGCACGCCGGTCTGGGCCGTGACCAGCCCTGGCCAGCCCAACGTGCTGACAGGCACCGATTTCGATCTCTACATCGGTGAGCTACCGGTCAACGTCACCGGAGCCGCCCGTACCGCCATGGCGATCAACGGTTCGCTGCCCGGGCCCATTCTTCGCTGGCGAGAAGGTGACACTGTCACGCTCCGTGTTCGCAACCGCTTGAAGCAAGACACGTCCATCCATTGGCACGGCATCATCCTGCCGGCGAACATGGATGGTGTTCCAGGCCTGAGCTTCCATGGCATCGCCCCCGATGGCATGTATGAATACCAGTTCGAGGTCCGCCAGAACGGCACCTACTGGTACCACAGCCATTCGGGCCTGCAGGAACAGGCCGGGGTTTATGGTGCATTGGTCATCGATGCGAAAGCGCCTGAACCGTTCACCTATGAGCGGGATTACGTGGTCCTGCTTAGCGACTGGACCGATGAGGATCCTGCCAAGGTCCTGTCCAAGCTCAAGAAGCAGTCGGACTATTACAACTTCCACAAGCGCACGGTTGGCGACTTCATCGACGACGTAAGCGAGATGGGGTGGTCGGCCGCCATGGCGGATCGAAAAATGTGGGCAGAGATGAAGATGAGCCCAACCGATCTTGCCGACGTGAGCGGGTATACCTACACCTACCTGATGAACGGCCAGGCACCGGACAGTAACTGGACGGGCATCTTCAAGCCGGGCGAAAAGATCCGCCTGCGCTTTATCAATGCTTCAGCCATGACGTACTTCGATGTGCGAATCCCGGGCTTGAAGATGACGGTGGTGGCCGCGGATGGGCAACACGTCAACCCCGTTAGCGTCGATGAATTGCGCATCGCAGTCGCTGAAACCTACGATGTCATCGTCGAGCCGGAGGACGCGCAGGCGTACACCATTTTCGCGCAGTCCATGGATCGCACAGGTTACTCCCGAGGCACCTTGGCCGTCCGCGAAGGCCTGCAGGCGCCTGTACCAGCCGTTGACCCACGCCCGCTCATCTCCATGAACGATATGGGTATGGATCACGGCAGCATGGGTGGGGTGGATCATGGATCGATGCACGGCATGGACCACGGCCAGATGGCAACCATGCAGAGCCACCCGGATTCGGAGACCAACAATCCCTTGGTCGACATGCAGACGATGTCGCCGACACCTAAGTTGAGCGATCCAGGCATCGGCCTGCGCAACAACGGACGCCGTGTCCTGACCTATGCGGATCTGCGCAGCACGTTCATGGACCCTGATGGCCGTGAGCCTGGTCGCACGATCGAACTGCATCTTACGGGGCATATGGAAAAGTTCGCCTGGTCCTTTGACGGGATCAAGTTTTCCGATGCCGAGCCCCTGCGCCTCAAATATGGCGAGCGTCTTCGCATCACCTTGGTCAACGACACCATGATGACTCATCCCATCCATCTCCACGGCATGTGGAGCGACCTGGAGGACGAGCATGGAAACTTCATGGTGCGAAAACACACCCTCGACATGCCGCCTGGCTCAAAACGCAGCTATCGCGTAACGGCCGATGCGTTGGGCCGTTGGGCCTATCACTGCCACCTGCTGTTCCACATGGAAATGGGCATGTTCCGAGAAGTCCGTGTGGACGAATGAACTGGAAATCCGAGATGAGCAAACCCATGAAACGTAGCGCCGTTTTCTATTTTGCCTCCCTGGTAGGCCTTCTGGCGGCGCATGCCCCTTCCTCGTGGTCCGGTGAACATCATGAGGCAGGCAACGATGAGCAATAGGCTGGCACGCCCCTCGCTCCTGGCATTGGCGGTGTCCCTCGGCACACTGGGTGGGGCGCCCAGCTTTGCGGCTGAAGCGATGGATCATTCGGCGATGAGCATGGATCACGGCGCCATGGACCACTCGAAGATGAACCATGGCCCTGCCAATGCCCCCACGACGACCAGTCGCACGCCGATTCCCATCCTGACCGATGCGGACCGCGAAGCGGCATTTCCCCCATTGGGCGGTCATGAGATTCACGATAGCGGTATCAACAGCTTCTTCTTGCTGGATCAGCTTGAGTATCAGGATACCGACGAAGGCAGCACGCTGGCCTGGGATGCCTCGGGATGGGTCGGGGGCGATATAAACCGGCTCTGGATCCGTTCCGAAGGCGAGCGCACGAACGGCGTTACCGAAGACGCCGAATTGCAGCTTCTGTACGGCCGCGCCATTGGCCCTTGGTGGGATGTGGTTGCAGGGGTTCGCCAGGACTTCAAGCCAGCGTCTGCGCAGACATGGGCGGCCTTCGGTATTCAAGGCATGGCGCTGTACGACTTCGAAGCCCAGGCCACCGCCTTCATTGGCGAGAATGGCCAGACTGCCGCTCGGCTGGAGGGCGAATACGACATCCTGCTGACCAATCGCCTGATCCTGCAGCCCACCGCTGAGGCTAATTTCTACGGCAAGCATGACCCTGAGCGCGGCGTAGGTTCCGGCCTCGCCAACACCGAAGTCGGACTGCGTCTACGGTATGAGATCGTGCGCCAATTCGCCCCCTACATAGGCGTCACCTGGAGCCGCGCCTACGGCAAGACGGCAGACCTGATTCGTGACGATGGCGGGGATGTGGATGAAGCGCGTTTCGTTGCCGGCATTCGGATGTGGTTTTGAAGCCGGCTTGCGGCGATCAAGCGCGAAGCGGCCCCAAACGACCGAGTCAGAGGCCCAACACTACGGCATGAACTGGACCTATGCATGCCGTCACAAGCGTTTGAAGATGGCCCTGTGAGGCATCACGCCAAACAGAAGTTGGCTTAATAGCCTGATGTCAATTTCTGCTGAATATCAACGTGGGCGAATTATCCATGCCTCGCGCCCCTGACGGGAAACTGTCAATTGCATCTCACTCAAATACAAACATAGAGAGTGCAGAATGAAATTCAGCTTTATGGAAAACAGCCATCCGAGCCGTCGCCGCGTTCTACGCGATGCCCTGACACTGGCGGTTGCAGCCTCCCCATTGGCAAGCCTGGCCAAGGCCGTCTCCGATCCCCAAGAAGCCACCTCGAGTGCCGATGACGTGACCTTCGCTGCTGGCCCTCGCCCGCTGGTGCAATACCCGCAAAAAAGGCCGTTGACCCTGGTGACCACTCGTCCACCACACCTGGAAACGCCATTTTCGGTCTTCGACCAGGGCCCCATCACGCCAAACGATGCTTTTTTCGTGCGTTACCATTTGGCCAACTTCCCTACCCGCATCGATCCAGACAGCTACCGATTGACGATCAAGGGTTCGGTCAACACCCCGCTGTCGTTGTCTCTTGCAGAACTCAAGACACTCACCGACCCGGTGGAAGTGGTGGCTGTCAATCAGTGCTCCGGTAATAGCCGTGGCTTTTTCATGCCCCGCGTGTTCGGCGCCCAACTGGGTAATGGCTCGATGGGGAATGCCCGTTGGGTTGGGGTGCCGCTCAAAGCGGTACTGGAAAAGGCAGGCGTCAAAGCCGAAGCCAGGCAGGTGACATTCCGTGGGCTTGATAAGCCCGTGCTGTCGAGCACACCGGAGTTCATCAAGGCCCTGGACATCAGCCACGCCATGGATGGCGAGCCCATGATCGCCTGGTCGATGAACGGCACCGACCTGCCCTTTCTCAATGGCTACCCGATTCGTCTGGTGGTGCCAGGCTACTTCGGGACCTATTGGGTCAAGCACCTGAGTGAGATCGAAGTCATCGAGCAAATCGATGACGGCTTTTTCATGGCTAAAGGCTACCGTGTCCCGGACAACGATTGCTTTTGCGTCGCCCCCGGCACCACGGCAGCGAAGACCCAGCCGATTTCCAAATTGCCCGTGCGCAGCTTCATCACCAGCGTCAAGCACGGTGATGTCCTGCCACTGAAAGAACAGGTGGTGCTCAAGGGCATAGCGTTCGACAGTGGGGCTGGGGTCAACAAGGTGGAAGTTTCCATCGACGGCGGCAAGCGCTGGCTCGAAGCCCAGCTCGGGCAGGATCTGGGGCGTTTCTCATTCCGTGAGTGGACACTGGCGATCGCCTTCGCCAGCAAGGGGGCTACCCAGTTGATGGTGCGCGCCAGCAACCGCGCAGGCGAGACACAACCGCTACGTGCCGACTGGAATCCCGGGGGCTACCGTCGCCACGTCGTCGAAACCACCCACGTGACTGTCGCCTGAGGGGCTCGCATGAAACCGTTGACCACCTTGTTGTGCGCGACTCAATTCTGCTTGGCGAGCCTGGCCAGTGCAGCGCCACTGTCGATCACGCTGCCGCCTGAGACGGCTGCGCTCAAGCCCAGCACGCTGCCGGGCTACACCTTGGCCCTGCAGAAGTGCTCCACCTGCCATTCGGCCGACTACATCAACTTTCAGCCTCCGGGGATGTCCCTGGCGCAATGGACTGCAGAGGCGAGCAAGATGCAGCAAGCGTATGGCGCACCGATCAGCGATCAGGATGTGAAGATCATCGGCGCCTATCTGGCGGCGACCTATGGCAGTGCCCAGGCGAGCGATGCCGATGTGCAAGCGGCCTCCAACCTGGCAACGAGCCAAGCCTCGGCGGCCCCTGCGGCGAAAGCCGACGCCATGACGTTGCTTCAGAACAATGCCTGCCTGTCCTGCCACGCGATCGATCACCAGGTGGTAGGCCCGGCTTATCACGATGTCGCTGCCAAATATCGGAGCGACCCGCAGGCAGCGGCCAAGCTGGCGTCCAGCATTCAGAGCGGCGGCGCCGGGAAATGGGGAGCGATCCCTATGCCGCCATACGCGCAGTTGAACTCGCAGGAGCTGCAAACACTGGCGACGTACATACTGCAGCAGTAACCACTGATGCGGCCAGGACTCAGGCCGAGGTCGCAGCCAAAAGCCCCGGCACTGAGTCCCAGATCAAGCTCACGCCGGCCAGCATCATCAGGACGAACACCAGCCAACGTACCGTGCGCAGTGACAACTTCGGCGGATAACGACGGACCAGCCAACTGACCAGCAGCACCAACGGCAAGGCTTCGGCACTCAACAACAAGGTGGACACTTGCATCTGCCCTTGCGCGACGACCAGTCCAAGGCGCGCCGCCGCATTGGCGGAAAACACCGTGATCAGGGTGTTGCGGATGATCTCGTAGCCCAGAGGCTGGCGATACAGGTGATACGCGATCGGCGGCCCGCCGCTGGAGAACAAGCCGTTGAGCAGCCCGCAAAGACCACCGGCCAGCCAGAATGATGGCTGCCGGGAGAGCTGCGCTTTCGGTTTGTTCTGCACCACCAGCATGAGGCTGGCGGCGACGATCAGTACGCCAAGCAGCAGGCGCAGCCAGATGATCAGGCCGCCGCTCAACGCATCGAGCCCCCACACGCCGAGGCTGACCCCCAACAGACTGCTGAGCAACACCGGCATCAGCACCGCGCGATCCAACTGCGGTTTCGGCCCGCCCAGGGTCCCCATGGCGTTGCCCAGGGTAAGGATACTGATCACCACCGCGACCTCACTCAGCGGCACCATGTGCAGGGACGCGATCAAGCCCATCAGGATCAGGCCGAAGGCAAAGCCGGTGAGGCTCTGGGCGACGCTTGCCAATGCCACGCACCCCAGAAAGATCAGATGCACTTGTAGGCTCATACCACCTCGGCTACGGGTTAAACCAGACGGCCGCCGCACACGCCAGGTGTCGGCAGCCGTCGGTCGATCGGGCGGGAGCGATACGACTCACCCCATGGTGCTGGCTTACCCCAGGCATTGCACCGCGATCAGAATCAATGCGGCGAGAAACACCGTCTCGCTGACCAACAGGGTCGCCGGGCGCCACCCCACCTCCAGCAGCGCCTTCAACGAGGTTTTCATGCCCAGGGCGGCGATCGCGGTAACCAGGCACCAGCGCGACACATCGCCGGCCAGCGCCTGCACCTGTGGCGGCGCTATGCCGCTGCTGTTGATGGCAACGAACAACACGAAGAAGATGATGAACAAGGGCAATGGCAGTGCCGTGCGCGGGCCTCCCTCCTTACGCTTGCGCAGCAGCAACGACAGGCTGAAGACAATCGGCACCAGCATGGCCACACGCAGCAGCTTGACCACGGTCGCGGTATCGCCGGTTTCATCCGACATGCTGTAGCCGGCACCGACCACCTGCGCCACATCGTGAATGGTCGCGCCAAGGAATATCCCTGCTTGCTGGGCATCCAGGCCGATCCATTGGGCGATCGGCGGATAGGCGATCATCGCGATGGTGCTCAACGCCGTCACACTGATCACCGTGAAAATGATGTTGCGCTCGCTGTCCTTGTCTTGCGGCAGGACCGCGGAAATGGCCAGCGCCGCAGACGCCCCGCAAATGCCCACGCTGCCGCCGCTGAGAATGCCGAAACCCCGTGACTGGCCGAGTAGCCGCGACAGGACGATGCCAAAACTGATGGTCAGGAACACCGCACCGATCACCACCGCCATCAGCGTTCCCCCCAACGAGAGAATCTGCTCGACGGTGATGCGCATGCCCAGCAGCGCCACGCCGCAGCGCAAGACGGTGCTGGAGGTGAAGCGAATGCCCGCGACCGCTCGCCCCTCCTCGGAGAGAAAGCCCAATGCCATGCCCAGCAACAAGGCCATCAACATCACCGGTGCGCCGTAATGCTCGGAAAGAAAAGACGCACTGGCGGCGACGACCATCGCGGCGATGATGCCCGGCAACAATAGATTGAGTTTCTGCTGGCGACGTATCAACCAGGAGGACGACGGCTTGGCCGTGTCGAGCGACTGGCCAGGTACGGGAGGAATGGTGTGGTGCTGTTTTATTGTCATGTTCTCAGCTCCAGCCTGTGGTTGGGGAATCACTGGACTGAGATGCTAGAGAAAGCGCCGCTCCCCCATTAGAACCACGTCAAGGCGTTCTTAGGGGCCAGACGACAGCGGTGCGCTGGCCCAGGGCACAATCACTGGCTGGTGCTAATGAGCCGGAATGTTCCCGCCTATAGTCATGCGCGCATGCCAAGCCCTTGCTGTGCATTAAGACCTGCTTTGCGGAGAACACCTATGACCCAGGATCGCCTGCGCCTCGTCCAGCTCGCAGAACAGCTGCGCCAGGCCTGGTCACGGCCGCACCCGGCATTTGCCTCGGGCATGGACGCGCGTAGCAGCGAGAATGCCCTGCTCCTGCAGTTCCACGGCAGCCTGGTCAAAGCCGCCGGCCTGGGCTGGCAGAACGCAGGGCGCACCCTGGTCGACAAGACGTACCTGCGCATTCTGAAGGACTGCTTCGGCCTGGATTTTCATGGCTTTGCCGAGGATGAACTGGCAGCCCGGCTGGACGGTTTCATTCGCCAGGCGTTGGCTCCACGCTGGGGGCAAATCATTGGAAGCGGCGGCAGCGAAGGCTTGCCGTTGGCGTCCGAGCTACTCGATGCATGCAACAGGGCGTTGTTCGCCAGCGAACGCCTGCAAGCGGCAACCCACCAGGTGTTGTTCTATCTGTGCCCGCACTTACCGTTCTTGCCCGGCTTCGGGGAACTTGCGCAAGGTGCAGAACAGTACCAGGCCCTGGTCTGCTCGCTTCCAACGCTACCGCGTCCGCAGCAGTTTGCCGGCAGTACGCAGCAACAGGTGCTGATCCGCCAACTGGTTGAAGGGAGTGATTGGTGGGGGCGGCGGGTGTTGTCCGCCAGGCAGGCTGAAATGGCTCCTGCACGCTGCGCCCCCTGAAGACAGGCCCTAATGCCAGTCAGTTAAGGCTTCTACAGACTTTACTGGGGCTGCTTTGCAGCTTTTCGCGGGCAAGGTGCGCTCCCACAAGGTTCAGGAAATGCGCGATCCCTGTGGGAGATCACCTAGCCTTTGGGCTGCGCTGTCACGCAGAGAACTGATAGTGGCTTTACGCGGCCCCTGTGGGAGCGGGCTTGCCCGCGAAGGGCCGCAAAGCGGCCCCAAATCGCTCAGTCGCTCAACTGCTGCAGGCGTTGGCGAGTCTCAGGGTTGTACTGCACGGCGGCCACGGGAATCCGGTCGCCAATGGCGCTGCGAACCAGCTCGACTTCGGCCTCGGTGAAAGCGCCGCACAGCTCGATCAATTGCACATGCCGGGTCAACAATTCCTGGGCCACGATCTGCGCTTCCCCGACGTTCGCTACGCCGCACACGGTCGCGGTGAAGGTGTCCGATTCAAGGCTACCGTTGTGGGTGAGGAACTGCATACCAGGCGCCTTGAAGATAAAGCCATAACGTTGCACAGCCATCGTGATTTTCCTTGGGGTCTCGGGATTGCTTGGTTTTTTACGCAAAGCGCCCGCGCGATTGCCGGTGATGGTCGATGACGATGGACGCCAGCGCGCAGGATGCCAGACGCGCCTGCACCGGGTCGGCACGCGAGGTGAGCATGATCGGCACCCGTGCGCCCAGCACCAGGCCAGCAGCCGTGGCGCCCATGAAATACACCATCTGCTTGAACAGAAAATTACCCGCCTCCAGGTTGGGCACCAGCAGGATATCGGCATTGCCCGCGACCTCACCGCCAATGCCCTTGATGCGCGCCGCCTCCAGCGACACCGCGTTGTCGAAGGCCAGCGGGCCTTCGATGCAGGCCTCTCCCAGGACACCGAGCACCGCCAGCTTGGTCAGCTCGGCGGCATCCTGGCTCGAGGGCATGCTGCGCGTCACTTCCTCGGTACCAGACAGCACCGCCATGCGCGGCCTCTCATAGCCCAAGGCATGCATCATCTCGATGGCATTGCGGGCGATATGGATCTTGTCGATGATCGTAGGCTGCACGTTGATCACCGCATCGGTGATCGACAAGGCCTTGTCGCTCCCCGGCAGCGTCATGTGGAACACATGACTGAGACGGCTGGCAGTACGCAGCCCCACTTCGCGCTTGAGCACCGCACGCAACAAGGTATCGGTGTGCAGGTGCCCCTTCATGATGGCCGCTGCGCTACCGTCTCCAGCCTGCATGCAAGCGACTTCGGCGCACTGTTGCTCATCACTGGCGTGCAGCACGCGCAGGTCGCGCAGGTCCCAGTCGAGTTCTTCGGCCAGGGTGCGGATCTTCATCTGATCACCGACCAGCACAGGCTCGATAAGCCCTTCGTCACACGCCCGCTTGGCACTGCTCAGGCTCAGCAGGTTGACCGGGTTGACCACCGCCGTGACCACACGTGGCAGGGCCTTGGCCCGATCGAGCAAAAACGCCGGACATTCCGGTGCAAGGGTGCTCAACATGCTTGGATTCCTGTATTCACGGTCGAAGCCGCAACGGCGCCCGAAGACGCCATCGCCGTATTCCTGATGGCCTGTGCAGCGAGCTGGGCCCGCCACACAGGCATTGACGCCAGGTGCCTCAGACGTAGTCCCTGTACTTCTCGAGGAAGCGCACAGGCTTGGAAAGCGCATCGCGGCGGAACGGATCGCCCAGTTCGCGGGTGCACATGATCTCGATCACCGTGGTCTTGCCTGCCTTCTGTGCCTCGCAAGCCGCCATGAGCGCCGGGCCGACGTCCTCCAGGCGATCGACGGTGACGCCCTCGGCCCCCATCGCGCGGGCAATGCCGGCAAAACTCTGGTTCTCCAGGTCGCCTGCGACGAAGCGGCGGTTGTAGAAGTCCACCTGATTCTTCTTCTCCGCGCCCCACTGACGGTTATGGAAGACGATCGAGGTGACCGGGATGTTTTCGCGCACGCAGGTCATGATTTCCATCATCGACATGCCCCAGGCGCCATCACCGGCATAGGAGATGGCGGTGCGGTGTGGCGCGGCGACCTTGGCACCGATAATGGTCGGCAGCGCGTAGCCGCAGTTGCCGAAGCTCATGGCAGCGAAGAACGAGCGGGGTTTCTCGAAGCGCAGGTAGCTGTTGGAGACCGAGTTGATGTTGCCGATGTCGGTGGAGACCATGGCATCGGCAGGCATGGCTTTTTCCAGTTCCCGCAGGACCTGGCGCGGGTGCAGGTAGTTGCCAGGCTCGCCGCTCTGCTCCTCGATCATCTCCAGGGAGTATTCGTCCTTCTCGTGGATCCAGGCGTCCAGCTCGGTTTCCCAGTCGGCTTTTTCCTTGGCGATTTCCTCGGCACGCGCCCCCTTGCTTGCCAGGCACTGCACCTCGAGGTTCTCCAGGCGGCCGAGCAGGTTGAGCGCCGCGGCCTTGGCATCGCCGCAGATACCGACGGTGATTTTCTTCACCAGGCCGAGCATCTTCGAGTCGCAATCGACCTGGATGACCTTCGCCTGCTTCGGCCAGTAGTCGAGGCCGTGTTGTGGCAAGGTACCGAATGGGCCCAGGCGGGTGCCCAGGGCCAGGACCACGTCGGCACGCGACAGCAGCTTCATGGCCGCCTTGGAGCCTTGGTAGCCCAGTGGGCCACACCACAGCGGGTGGCTGGCCGGGAACGAGTCGTTGTGCAGGTAGCTGTTGACCACTGGCGCGCCGAGGTATTCGGCCAGCGCTTTACAGGCCTCGACGGCGTCGCCCATGACCACGCCGCCGCCGGAGATGATCACCGGGTTCTTCGCTGCCGCCAGGATCTGGGCGGCTTCGGCCAGGCTCTGCTCACCACCGGCGCTGCGCTCGATGCGAATCGGTGCAGGAATCTCGACGTTGATATCGCCATAGAAGAAGTCACGCGGGACGTTCAACTGGGTCGGGCCGTTTTCCTGCATCGCCCGGTCGAAACAACGGCCGGTCAGCTCGGCCATCCGCGCCGGGTTAGGCACATGGGCCTGGTACTTGGTGATGGTCTCGAAGAACGGCAGTTGCTGGGCTTCCTGGAAACCACCCAGGCCCTGGCTCATCGAGCCGGTTTCCGGCGTGATCACCACCACCGGGCTGTGTGCCCAGTAGGCAGCGGCGATGGCGGTGACGAAGTTGGTGATGCCAGGGCCATTCTGCGCGATGCACACGCCATGACGGCCGCTGACCCGTGCGTAACCATCGGCCATGTGGCCGGCGCCCTGCTCGTGGACCACCGGGATAAAACGGATACCCGCCGGAGCGAAGATATCCATCGCATCCATGAAGGCCGAACCCATGATGCCAAAGATGTCGGTCACGCCATTGGCAACCAGTGTTTCAACCATTGCTTCGCTGGGGGTCATGCGTGGCATATCGATACTCCTCTCGTTACTTAAGGTATGCCGCCAACTACTCGGGCTCAGCCTTTCAGCAGCATGGGCACAGGGGGATACGCATCAGGACAGGTACAGGGAGGCGGAGCGGGGACTTGTGGTGCTTGCTCTGTGCGGCGTCTTTACGCATGCCGAACTCTCCTGTTGTTGTTTTGATGGAGTCTTGGGGCAAGTCGAGCGAGCCGTCCCTCGTTCATTTGCAAGCGAGGGCTGGCTGCCTTGGGGCTAGAGTAGGAGGGCGGGGGAAGTGGCCGATAGAACCAGTTGGGGACTACCTGTTAAGCCAGCAGGCAGCGCCGAAATGCGTGCTCGACACTGCCTGCCCGAGGGGGTGATTTTCGATGGGCGTGGTCAGCAAAGCCGCTCGATGAGCTCGGCAAGCAATTTGATTCCCGGACGGATACGCTCGGCCGGAATGGACGAGTAGCCCAGACGGAAGTAGTTGAGCGGTGGCTGCTCACCGAAGAAATGAATATCGCCGGGCTCGATCAGGATGCCGTGGTTGGCGGCCTCCTCCTGCAAGCGACGCGCATCCAGGCCATCCGGCCCCTTCACCCAGTAGCAGGAGCCGCCGAAGCTCGGCTCCCTGGAGGACTCCGGCAGGTACTCGCGCAGGGCATCGCCCATCTGCTGATGACGCTCCTCGTAGGCGCGCATCAGGCTCAGGATCAACGCATCGTGGTAACCGCGCTCGAGGAACAGCGCTACCGAACGCTGATTGTTCGCCGCAGGATGACGCACCATCAGTCGACGCAACGCCCGTGCCTCACGGATCAAGGCTTCGGGGCCGACCAGGTAGCCAACTCGCAAGCCAGGAGCCAGGGTCTTTGACAGGCTGCCGACGTAAAGCACCCGGTCGTTCTTGTCCAGGCTCTTGAGCGCCGGGATCGGGTTGCCCTTGAAGTTGGTCTCGCTTTCGTAGTCGTCCTCGATGATCAGAAAATCGTGCTCCTTGGCCCGCCGCAACAGTTCGTAGCGGCGCTCCAGGGGCATGGTCACGGTGCTCGGGCACTGATGGCTGGGCGTGGTGTAGATAAGGTCGCAGTCATTGAGTTTCTCGCTCAGTATCAGGCCCTGGTTGTCCACCGGCAGCGGCTGAATGCGCGAAGGGTTGAGCATGGCGATATTGCGGATATCGACATAGCCCGGCTCTTCGATGCCCATCAGGCTGTCGGGGCGCAACAACAGGCGCGCCAGCATGTACAACGCATGCTGCGCACCCACCGTGACCAGGATCTGTTCAGGCGAAGCCCAGACACCGCGACGCGGTAACAGGCGCGTCCTGATCTGCTCCATCAACAAGGGGTCGTCGTTGTCGAAACGGTCCGAAGCCCAGTCACGGATCGCCGGGATGCTCACCGCATCGCGACAGCATCCACGCCAGTTGGCGGTCGGAAACAGGGCTGGGTCGAATTGCCCGTAGATAAAGGGGTATTTGTAGCTCTGCCAATCCCGTGGTTTTCTCATGTTGCGTTGCTGCGAGGGCTGCATCACCAGCCGTTGCGACCAGTCCAACGTGGTGGCGACGGCCTCGTCCTGGTCAGCACGCGGCGCGTCGACCTTGTGTGCCAGGATATCGGGATTGACGTAGTAGCCGCTGCGCTCACGCGCGATCAGGTAGCCATCGTCGAGCAGGTGCTCGTAGGCCAGGACCACGGTATTGCGTGCGATGTTGAGCTGCTTGGCCAGCTTGCGGCTGGAAGGTAACGGGCTGTCCGGCGGTATATTGCCGTTGAGTATCACTTGGGCGATTTGCTCGCGCAGCTGCTGTTGCAGATTGGTGGATTTATCGGCAGACAAATGGAACAGCTGGAACATAGCGGCCTCGACTGAACGAACGATAAGCGCTGGTACCGCACAGCACTCGGCCAGTCGCTCAAGAATGCTCTCGCCAGCCCAGCACCAGCGCGGCGATCGTCGAGCAGACTAGCAACAACCCCTCGGCAAGACTATCCAGCGCTCGACATATTAACGTCGCAGAGACACAAAAGACCGGACCCTCGACAAAGCCAAAGGACCGGTCAACCCTGGTGAAACCTATCGATCAGATTGCAACGCGACCCAGTGCGCCATCCAGGGCGACGATGATCTCGTCCAGTTCCTTTTGCGTGGCGATCAGCGCCGGGCTGAAGCACAGCGTGTTGTTGAACTGCTCGAAGCTTCGGTTGGTGCGCCCGATCATCACCCCTTGGCGCATGCAGTCAGCGACGATGGCAATCGCCACGCTCTCCGGCACCGGCTCCTTGGTCTTGCGGTCCTTGACCAGTTCCATGCCACAGAACAGGCCTTTGCCGCGTACATCGCCAATCACTGGGTACTTGTCCTGCAGCTCGCGCAGGCGGCCCATGAAGTACTCGCCCATGTGGGTGACGTTCTCCAGCAAGCCCTCGTCCTCGATGATGCGCATGTTCTCCAGCGCCGCCGCTGGGCCTGCGGTGCAGCCGCCGAAGGTGCTGATATCGCGGAAGTAACCCATGCGGTCATCGGCCTCCCCCTTGAACGCTTCGAACACCTCCTCGGTGGTCACGGTGCAGGAGATCGCCGCATAACCGCTGGCCACCCCCTTGGCCATGGTGACGATGTCCGGCTTGATGCCGTAGTGCTGATAGCCGAACCACTTGCCAGTGCGGCCCAGGCCACACACCACCTCGTCGATGTGCAGGAGGATGTCGTACTTCTTGCAGATTGCCTGAATGGTCTCCCAATACCCCTCCGGCGGCGTGATCACGCCCCCGCCCGCGGTAATCGGCTCGAGCACCACCGCACCCACGGTATCCGGCCCTTCCGCGAGGATTACACGCTCCATCTCCATGGCGGCGCGCACGCCATAGTCAGGCACGTCACCGAACTGCGAGCGGTATTGGCAGCAATGCGCAAACTCGACGAACCCCGGGGTGAAGGGGCCGTACTGGTTCTTGCGCTCGAACTGGCCGGTCGAACTCAACGCGGTGATGGTCGTGCCGTGATAGTCCCGCTCGCGGAACAAGATCTTGTGCTTCTTGCCACCGTACTTCTTGTGCGCAATCTGTCGCACGATCTTGTAGGCCTTCTCGTTGGCCTCGGAACCGGAGTTGGAGTAGTACACCCGGCTCAGGCCAGGCATCTTCTCGATCAGTTTCTGGGCGAACAAGGCCGCGGGAATGTTGCCTGCGGAGTTGGCGAAAAAGTTCACCTTCACCAGCTGGTCGCGCACCGCGTCAGCGATACTCTCGCGGCCGTAACCGACGTTGACGGTCCATACCCCGCCAGAGACCGCATCCAGGTATTCGTTGCCCTTGGCATCCCAGACCCGCATGCCCTTGCCTTCGACGATCATCAACGGATCGCTCTGCTCCAGCGGTTTGTGCTGGGACAGGTGATGCCACACGTGGGCGCGGTCGCTGGCCAACGCCTGGGCTGCATCGTACTCGTGCGCAGTTGTTTTCATGCTTACCTCTCGACTGGTGCATTTTTGTTATGGGTCACCGGGCAGGAGACGAACGCCAGGCGCCGATACATGAAGGAGCAGTACTCGGCATCGCAATGCAGCACTCCCCGATCCACCCCTGGAGATGAAACTAAGAACAAGCAGCGCGCGCAGTTAGAACCAGTTATCGCCCATGGATGATGCCAGCCGTGCAATCGCCACACTGGACTAACGCCACAGCCGCGACTGGCTCTTCAAGCGCAGCGCCGGCGCCCTCACCCTGCGAACACGAAGCCGCCACCGACAGGAGAACCTGAATGATTGAAGTCACGATCAACGGGGAGGCCCAGCTGTTGCCGGCAGGTATCGACCTGGCGCAATTGCTCGCCCGGCTACAGCTGCAAACGCGGCGCGTGGCCATCGAACACAACCTCGGCATCGTGCCGCGCAGCGAGTATGCCGGGCTGCGCCTGCAGCAGGGCGACCGCCTGGAAATCGTGCATGCCATCGGCGGCGGCTGATCGCCCTGCCCCTCTCACCGGAGCCCCTATGACCATCGCGAACACAACCTGCGACCCGCTCATCATTGCTGGCCAAGCCTATGACTCACACCTGCTGGTCGGCACCGGGCACTACGCCGACCTGGCCGAGACGGGCGCGGCAGTGGAGGCCAGCCTGGCGCAGATCGTCACCTTTGCGGTGCGCCGCAGCAACCTTGGGCAGGATACCCTCCAGCCCAACCTGCTCGAGGTGATCACCCCGCAGCGCTACACCTTGCTGCCCAATACCGCAGGCTGCTACACGGCCAAGGATGCCGTGCGCACCTGCCTGCTGGCACGCGAACTGCTGGATGGCCATGACCTGGTCAAGCTCGAAGTGCTCGGGGACAGCCAGACCCTCTACCCAGACATCGGCGAAACCCTGGTTGCCGCCCAGCAACTGGTCGAGCTGGGCTTCAAGGTGATGGCCTACACCAGCGACGACCCGCTGGTGGCCCGACGCCTGGAGGCGCTTGGCTGCGTGGCGGTGATGCCCTTGGGCGCGCCGATCGGTTCCGGGCTGGGCATCCGCAACCCCTACAACATCCGCTTGATCGTGGAAAACGCCAAGGTTCCGGTGATCGTCGATGCCGGTGTCGGCACCGCCTCCGATGCGGCCATCGCCATGGAGCTGGGCTGCGACGGCGTGCTGATGAACACCGCGATTGCCCGCGCCCGCGAGCCGATCCGCATGGCCACGGCAATGCGCAAAGCGGTCGAGGCCGGTCGCCAAGCCTACCTGGCAGGGCGCATGCCGCGCCGATTGAGCGCCGATGCCTCCTCGCCGTTGGGTGGCATGTTCTTGTAGATGATGGGCCTGCAGCAGAGCCAAGACGCGGCCAGCCGTAATGGCAGGCAGTAAGGTTTCTACAGGCTTTGCTGGGGCTGCTACGCAGCTCATCGCCGGCAGGACATCTCCTGGATTTAGCAGGGTCCCTGTGGGAGCGGGCTTGTCGAGGCGTCGAACCGCCGCGAACACCGGCGAAGCCGGTGCCATGCACCGCGTCGTATTCTTCGCGGGCAAGCCCGCTCACACAGAGTATCGGCGCAGCTCACTGTCCAACAGATGGACTCAGGCCGTGGCCTTAGCGGTCGGCTGCATCAGGCTGGCCATCTTGTTGCCGAACAGCCGGGCCAGCGCCTCGGGGTCGCCTGCGGCTTCGTCCAGCGCCTCGACCACGGCCTGCAGGGTCGGCCGGGTCTTGGCCAGCAATTCGTCGATGTAATACGCCGCAGTGACCTGCGTATGTTTCTCGTAGCGGCTAAAGAGCGCAAGGAGCTCCGGGTCCAGCGTGATCGTCAGGGTATCGGCGGACATCTGATTGACCTCTCAAGGTTGTTCGGCGGCAATCGCCAGGCGTTTTACCAGCCTGGCCATCCTTGGTCGCCATCGCTTCCAGGCCATAGAGCCAGTTTTCGCCCGAGCGTAGTGCCAGCCGCCACTGGCCGCATCGCCCCCCCGTAACTGGCC